>NZ_JBHYXZ010000257.1:0-7160 GCF_042752395.1 Actinosynnema sp. NPDC059335
CGCCGCCCCCCCCCGCCCGGCCGCCCCCGCGACACCGGGTCCGGTCGTTCGTCCACGGCTCCGGCAGGCACGGCCCCCGGGCCCGATCCTCATCGCCCGGCCAGCAGTTCGGCCTCCTCCGCCGCCGACAAGCCGGCCTGCCGCTCGCGATCGACGCCGAGGGCGCGTTCGTGGTCCAGCGCGGCCAGGGCCGTCTCGGCGACCGGCCGGCAGCGCAGGCCGGCGGCCCGCGCCGGGCCGGTGTCGCGGTCGACCACCCCCACGTAACCGTCGGGCAACCACAGCGGCAGCGATCGGGGACCCTGCCAGGGCAGGACACCCGCCGCGGCGAGTTCTTCCGGCGGCACCGGGACGCGTTCCAGGTCGGCGGCGCCGACCGCGGCCGCGATCTCGTCCAGCACCGCGCCCAGGGTGGTGGGAGGGCCGCAGGCGTCGAACGTGCCGGTGATCCCCTGCTCGCCCGCGAGCACGATCCACTCGGCGAGGTCGCGGACGTCGATGAGTTGGCACGGTTGGTGGGCGCGTCGGGCACCACCGCGCGCCCGCCGCGGGCGAACCTGGCCGGCCAGTAGCCGAACCGGTCGGCCTCGTCGCCCGGACCGCAGACCAGACCGGGGCGCACCACCAGCGCGCGGTCCCCGACCGCCTCCACGACCGCCTGCTCCGAGGCCACCTTGATCGCCCCGTAGGCGCCGACGTCCCCCGGGTCCGTCGGGTCGGTGTAGCGCGGTTCCACCACCGGGTCGTCCACGCCGCCGCCACCGCGTGACAGGTCGGCGTAGACGCTCATCGTCGAGACGAACGTCCAGTGCCCGGCCGTCTCCCCCAGCTCGGCCAACGCCTCCCGCACCCACCGGTAGGAGATGAAGGCCACGTCGACCACGGCGTCGAACCGCTCACCGCGCAGTGGCGCCAACGCGTCCTCGGTGTCGCGGTCCACCTTCACCAACCGGGCGCCTTCGGGGACCGTCCCGGACTCCCCCCGCGCGGCGCAGACCACTTCGTGTCCCCGCACCACCGCGGCGGCGGCCACCGCCCGGGACAGGAACCGGGTGCCGCCCAGCACCAACCAACGCCCCATCGGAATCCTCCCACCCGCGCCGGACCAGTGCGGACGTCGATGATCGGTCCCGGCCGGCGCCGGATGATCAACGCTATCAGGTACCCGGCTGCCTCGAACCGGTCCGAGAGCGGGCCCGCGCACCTCTCAGGTCGACATCCCCGCCGGCCGGCACCGGCTCACCGCGGCGGCGTTCAGCGGCACGGCCCGGAGCCGGGGGACCGCCCCGGTGGACGGCCCCCCGCTGCCGGTCAGTGGTGGTAGGCGTGGACGACGGCGTGCCCGCGGCCGCGGGCGATGAGCCACTTGTTCACCGGCACGGTGATCACGAACGCGACCGCGAAGGCGAACGCCAGCGCGCCCCAGAACAACCCGGTCGCCAGACCGGCGTCCATCGCGCCGGGGACCACGAGCATCACGCCGTTGTCCACGACCTCCATGACGATGATCGACACGGTGTCGGCGGCCAGTGCCACCTTCAGCGCCTGCCGGAACCCGACCCCGGCCTTGAGCACACCGCGCATGGTCAGCGCGTAGCCGAAGACGAACGCCAGGGCGACGGCCAGCACGATCGTCGCCACCGTGCCCCACCCGAGGGCCGTGCCGATCACCATGCCCAGCACCTCGCCGATGGCGCAGCCGGTGAGGCAGTGCAGCGTCGCCGACGCCGCCATCCCCCAGCCGACTCCCCCGCCGTGCCCGTGGTGACCCTCGTGACCGTGCTCGTGCCGCATCTCGACTCCTCAACCGATCCGTATACCCCTGGGGGGTACCGAGGAGACACTAGCACGGTGGCGCCGGCTGTCCACCAGGCTGTGCGGCCGACCACAACCGACCGCGGTCCGCCGCACCCGTGCAGGTCACCCCACGTGGATGCCGGGACGGCGGTCGCGGTCCGGCTCGTGGCTGCGGATGATCTCGCGGACCACGGGCGCGGTGTCGCCCTGACCGAGCAGCAGGTAGCGCAGGAGGTGGCCGAGCGGGTTGCCCTCGCTCCACTCGAAGTGGCAGTGCGGGCGGACGCCGGTGGCGTCGCGCAGGGCGAGCAGGATCGCGGCGATCGCGTTGGGCACGGCCGGGCTGTCGGCGCGCAGCACGCGGTGCCCCCCGACGTCCACCCCGCGCACCCGCAGCACGTCGCTGAACTCCGACGGGTCCACCACGTCGATCTCCAGGAACAGCACGTCGGCCGTGCCGGGCACCGGGTTCAGGCCGCGCTGCTGGCTCTCCTTGGCCCGGTACTCGGCGGCGTCCCCGGCCTGGCGGCGGTTGGAGATCAGGGTCAGCGAGCCGTCGTGGGCGATCGACTCGGTGACGAACCGGCGGGCGTTGTCGTCGAACTCGATGTGCGTGACGCGCAGCTCGGTGGTGCGGGCGACCCGCGACACCAGCGAGACGGCGATGATGCCGAGGATGAAGAAGAACGAGATGGTGATGCCGTCCGGCTTCTCGACGACGTTGTCGACCAGCGCGTAGAGCAGCACGAGCGTGAGGGCGGTGAAGCCGACCGCCTGCCGGCGCTGCCCCCGGCGGGCGGCGGAGATCACCACGGCGACCGTCGCGGACACCATCATGGCGAGGATGCCGGTGGCGTAGGCGCCGGCCTGGGCGTTGACGTCGGCGTGGAAGATGATCGTGACCAGGACGCAGACGGCGGTGTAGACGAGCACCACCGGCCGCACGGCGCGGGTCCAGTCCGGGGCCATGCCGTAGGCGGGCAGGTAGCGGGGCACGATGTTGATCAGGCCGGCCATCGCGGACGCGCCCGCGAACCACAGGATCAGGATGCTGCCGATGTCGTAGGCCGTGCCGAACCACTGCCCCAGCAGCTCGTGCGCCAGGTAGGCCAGGGCCCGGCCGTTGGCCTCGCCGCCGGGGCGGAACGCCTCGGCGGGCACCAGGACCGTGGTGACGAAGCTGGTCGCGACCAGGTACCCGGACATGATCAGCGCCGCGGCGGTGAGCAGCTTGCGCGTGTTGCGGACCCGGCTCGCCAGCCGCTGCCCGGGGGTGTCGCCGGACGAGGAGATCAGCGGCATCATGCTCACCCCGGTCTCGAACCCGGACAACCCGAGCACGAGCAGCGGGAACGCCAGCACCGCCGGGCCGACCACGTCGGTGATCCCGCCGCCGGAGGTCAGCGCGTCCAGCCACCGGTGCAGCGCCGCGGGCTCGGCCCACAGCTCGACCACGCCCGCGCCCACGACGACGGCGTTGAGCAGCAGGAACACCGCCACCAGCGGGATGGCGACGCCGACGGCCTCGCTGAACCCGAGCAGGAACACCCCGCCCAGCACCAGCAGCAGGACGACCGTGACCAGCACTTCGTGGCCGTGCAGGGCGGCCGGGCTGATCGGGTTCTCGACCAGGTGCACCGTGGCGTCCGCCGAGGACAGGGTGATGGTGATGATCCACGACGTGGCCACGAACCCGAGCAGCACGAGCACGAACAGCTTGCCCCGCCAGAACGGCAGCAGCTTCTCCAGCATCGCCACCGACCCCTGCCCGTGCGGGCTCTCCGCGGCCACCCGCCGGTACATCGGCAGCATGCCGAACAGGGTCAGCGCCACGATCAGCAACGTCGCCAGGGGCGAGACCGCCCCGGCGGCCAACGCCGCGATGCCGGGCAGGTAGGACAGGGTGGAGAAGTAGTCCACCCCGGTCAGGCACATCACCTTCCACCACGCGTGCGGCTCCTCGTGGCTCGCGGCGGTGACCGGTCCCTCGGGGGCCACCTGGTGCCGGAGCAGCCACCGCCCCAGCCGGGACGACGGCGCCGGCGGGCGGACCGGGCTGTCCAGCCGGGCCGGGAGTTCCTGGGCGTCCATGGCGCCACGGTCACACATCCGGGGAGGGCACCGCGGCGCACCGGGAGCCCCTTTACGCGCCCTTAGCGCCTGCCGGGCCGCCGCGAGGTCCGCGAGTTCACCGTTTCGGGGGACACGCGACCACCACCGGTCAGGGACCGGGCTTCGACGCCTTCAGCCCGAACATCAGGGGGATCCGGGGCTCGTCGGCGGGCAGTGCCCACCAGCCGCTGTCCGTGCGGGTCATCCGCGCCCAGCGCGGCCACGGCAGCAGCTCGCTCTCGGTGAGGCCGTCGACCCGCAGGCCGGCCCCCACCAGCGCGGTGACCAGCTCGCCGAGCGAGTGCATCCACTCGTAGGCGACCGTGGCCCCGGTCAACGCCGGTCCGTCGGTGTAGGTGTGCGTCGAGTCCCGCTCGATCGCGCCGCGCCCTTCGAGGTAGTCCTGGCGCAGCGCCAACGCCGTCCCCTCGTCGGGACGCGGCTCGAGGCCCAAGGCGAACAGCAGCGGGTGGAACTCGGCGACGTAGACGAACCCCCTGGGCTTGAGCAGCCCGGCCACCTCCGCCGCCCACCGTGGCAGGTCCGGCAGGTAGCACAACGCGCCCTTGCCGGTGTAGACGACGTCGAACCGCCCGGCGCCGAGGTGCTGCACCGCGTCGTGGACGTCGGCGTGCACGTACTCGACCTCCACGCCGTGCGCGGCGGCGATCCGCCGGGCCTCCACCACCGCGGCGGCCGAGAGGTCCAGCCCGGTCACCCGGCCGCCCCGCCGCGCCAGCGCGATCGTCTCGACGCCGAGGTGGCACTGCAGGTGCGCCACCTCGCGGCCGGACAGGTCGCCGAGGGCCGCCCACTCGAACGGCGCGAACCAGCCTTCGGGGTCGCGCCGCCCGACGCCGTAGAACTCGCTCGCCACGTGCACCGGCGTGCGCGCGTCCCAGTTCGCCCGGTTCGCCCGCACCATCCGCCCGACCTCGGCATCGAAGCCCACGACCGACACCTACCAGTGCGCCCGGCCCCTGTCGACCGATGGGTTCGGACGGGTTTTCGGCCGGCGTGTATCCAGCGCCGGGTCCGCCGCCTCTTGTCTGGTGTCGCGGGTTCCGGTTGGGGAGCCGGGCCCGCGGCAAGGGGGACAGCGCACCACCCGCCTCTCGGGGGGCGGGTGGGTCGCGCGTGATCTGAGTTGCCGGGGGGCAAATCTCATGACCGAACTCATCAGCACGTCCGCGCCCGTGGCCGAGGGGCCCGCGTTCGGGCTCACGAAGTTCCTCGACCCGTTGCGGGTGCCGCCGGTGATCCGGCCGCACTCGTGGTGGCACCAGGACGCGCTCACCGTCACCATGGTCCGCACGGCCGTGCGCCTGCACTCGCAGTTGCCGCCCACGGCCGTGTGGGCCTACGACGGGCACTTCCCGGGCCCGACCATCGAGGTGCGCAGCGGCCGGCGGTTGCGGGTGGCGTGGACCAACGAGATCGAGGGGAAGATCCCGCTGGTGGCGGTGCGTGCGCCGCTCGCCTCCGGGCCGCAGAACAGCCCGGGTTTCCGCGCGGCCGACGGCTCGCTGCCCGAGGGCGTGGCGCTGGTGGAGGGGGTGTCCGACCTGCCGTCGTGGACGGTGGTGCACCTGCACGGCGCCCTCACCGGCGGCGGCAACGACGGGTGGGCGCACAACGCGGTGCTCAAGGAGGCCGCGCAGCTCGCGGAGTACCCGAACCGGCAGCAGGCCACCACGCTCTGGTACCACGACCACGCCATGGCGATCACCCGCTTCACCGTGCACGCGGGCCTGGTGGGCATGTACCTGGTCCGGGACGAGGAGGAGGACGCGCTCGGCCTGCCCTCGGGCGAGCACGAGGTGCCGCTGCTGATCACCGACCGCAACCTCGACACCGACGCGGACGGCGCGCTCACCGGGCAGCTGCTCTACAAGGTGCCCTACCTGACGACGCCGGCGGGCCAGGTGCTGCACCTGCCGTTCAGCGGACCGTTCACGCTGGTCAACGGGGTGATCTGGCCGCACCTGGACGTGGAGGCCCGCTGGTACCGGTTCCGGCTGCTCAACGCCTCGAACTCGCGCACCTACCAGCTGCGCCTGGTCGACGACGGGACGGAGGAGCCGCTGGACGACGCGGTGCGCCAGATCGGCACCGACGGCGGCCTGCTGCCCGCGCCCGCCGAGCTGCCGGACGAGGGTCTGGTGGTCGCCCCGGCCGAGCGGGCCGACCTGCTGGTCGACTTCTCGCGGCTGCGCGGCCGGCGCGTGCGGCTGACCAACGTGCACCCGACGGCGGCGCCGGAGCCGGCCGTCATGCAGTTCCGCGTGGAGGACCGCGACCGGCACGACCGCTTCCGGCTGCCCGCGAAGCTGTCGACGTCCTACGTGCGGCTGCACCACGGCACCACGGTCCCGGAGGACCACGACCACGTCTTCGTGGCGCTGGTGCCGCCCGGCACCGGGGGCGAGGGCCACCCGCAGCTGTGGGAGCTGCGGGAGATCACGGACCCGGCGGAGGTCCCCGCCGAGCTGCCCGCGCCGGGGATCATCCAGCTCACCGACCCCAACACCGGTCGGGTGCGGACGTTCGAGCGGGTCGCGAGCCTGTTCGACGACACCACGAGCGTGTTCATCGACCACGGCCGCTGGGCGGTGTGGAACTTCGTGCACCTGGGCGGTCCCGCGCACCCGATGCACGTCCACCTGGCCCAGTTCCAGGCGCTGACCCGCGCCCAGTACCCGAGGGACGCGGCGACCGGGAACGTGCCGGGCTTCGACGTGGCCACCGGCGGCACGACCGCGCCGCTGCCGGCGCCGGGTCCGGGCCGGCCGCTGGACCCGCGGGAGGAGGGCTGGAAGGACACCTACCTGGTCGGCCCCGGCGAGTGGCTGACCATCGCGGGCCGGTTCGACGGCGCGACGGGCAACTTCATGTACCACTGCCACATCCTCGACCACGAGGACGAGGGCATGATGCGGCCCTTCGTGGTCATGCCCGCCGAGGCCGCGCGCTTCCACGTCCACCGCTTCGGCGGCGGCCACCACCACGGCGAAGCGGCGGGCGACACCCGCAGCCACGGGAACAACGCCCTCTGAACCCGGGACGCCGGCCCGTTCGGGCCGGGGTTCGCCACCACGGCACCAGCACCTCCGCACGCCCCCGGCCGCCTCGAAGCCGGGGCTCACCACCACGGCGACGCGGTCGGCGACACCCGCGACCCGCGGGGACAGCGCCCTTCGAGCCCGCATCGCCTGCCGAAGCCGCCCCGGGACCGCGATCCGGTCCCGGGG
>NZ_JBHYXZ010000258.1:0-7150 GCF_042752395.1 Actinosynnema sp. NPDC059335
GGCCCCGCCGCCGGGCACCTATTCATCGGCCGGCCCCGCGCGCGGGGCCCCCCCCGGGGTGCGCCGCGCCCCCGGCCGCCCGCCCCCCCCCGCCGACCAATCGGCCCGCCACCGGTCGGCCCGCCGGGCAACCCGCGGCAGGCGACATCCGACCGGCCCGCCGCACGGCAACCCGCGGCAGGCCCTCGCCGGGGAGAAGTGGTTCGAGAGGACGGTGGCCGGTGTGCCAGGATCCGCGGATGGAGATGTCCACCGTGACGCGGGCGACGGCGGCCGCGACGGCGGTCGCCGCGTCGCTCGGCCTGCCGGTCGGCGGCGCGGAGGTGCTCCACAACTCGAACAAGCTGGCACTGCGGCTGACGCCGTGCGACGTCTTCGCCCGGGTCGCCCCGGTGGGGCAGGAGGTCGCGCGGTTCGAGGTCGAGCTGGCCCGGCGGCTCGCCGAGGTCGGAGGCCCGGTGTGCCCCTTGGAGCCCCGCGTGGACCCGCGCGTGCACACGCGCGACGGCTTCGCCGTGACGCTGTGGACCTACTGCGAGCCCGTGGCGCACGTCCCGCCGCAGGACTTCGCGAAGGCGCTGGAACTGCTGCACGCCGGCATGCGCGAGGTCGACCTGCCGAGTCCGCGGTTCACGGACCGGATCACGCAGGCGGAGGACGTCGTCGCCGACCCGGATCGCTCGCCGGGGCTCGCCGACGCGGACCGCGCCTTCCTCGGCGGCAGGCTCGCGGCACTGCGCCGCGCGATCGAGGAACGCGGTGCCCCGGAGCAGCTGCTCCACGGCGAGCCGCACCCGGGCAACGTGCTCGGCACCGAGCGCGGTCCGGTGTTCATCGACTTCGAGACGTGCTGCCGCGGCCCCGTCGAGTTCGACCTCGCCCACGTGCCCGAGGCGGTCTGCGACCACTACCCGGGCCTCGACCGGGGGCTGCTGGACGAGTGCCGGCAGCTCGTCCTCGCGATGGTCGCGGCGTGGCGTTGGGAGCGGGGCGACGAGTTCCCGAACGGGAGGCTGTTCGGCGAGGGACTGCTGCGCGCGCTGCGCGACGGTCCGCCCTGGCCGACGCTCGACGTGCTGCACGGGCGGTTGGCCGACCGGTAGGACCGCGCCGGGCCGGCCGTGGGACCGTCGTGGCCGAGCCGCGGGTCAGGGTGCGACCGGGCCCGGCCTGTGGTGCAGGGACGAGCCGACCCAGTCGACCGCGTCGCCCGTCGGGCGGGTTGGCGGGGCGGGGCGGAAGTTGGCCGCGTCGTCGACGCTCCCGGTGCCGTCGTAGCGAGCCGTCAGCGGGTACGGGAACACCGGCCGGGTGCGCACCACGCGCCCGGCGGCGTCCCGGCCGGCGGCGGTGATGCGGTCGGGGGCGGTCCCGTGCTCGACCCACGCCAGCAGCGCGGGCACCGGGTCGAACCCGGTCAGCCCGGCGCCGCCGCCGCAGTGCCGGAGGCCGGGCACCATGAACACCCGCGCCCAGCGCCGCACGTCCCCGCCGTCGTGGCGCGCCAGCCGTTCGTAGTAGTCGAGCAGGCCGCGCGGCGGGACGGCCTGGTCGCTCCAGCCGTGCCAGAGGATCAACCGGCCGCCCGCGCGGCGGAACTCGCTCAGGTCCAGGCTCATCGCGTTGCCGCGGGAGCCCTCGACGGCCAGCCGGGCGAACTCGCGGGTGGTGAACTCGACCTCGGCCAACGACGAGTGCGGCGTGCCCGTCGGGTAGCCCATGTGCCGGAGGTAGTTGTCCGCCAGCACGGCGGCCGTCGAGGTGTCGCCGAACCCGGGGACGGGGACGACCCAGCCGGCCCAGGCCGCTTCCGAGCCGCGTTCCTGACCGGCCGGGTAGAGCCTGGCGCCGTGCGCGTCGGTGGGTCCGGCGTACAGCCGGCGGACCACGTCGACCTGGGCCGGGGTGAGGCACGTCGGCCGGTCGACGCCGGGCGGGCACCGCAGCGCGGCCGGGTCGTGGTCGCACCGGCGCGGGTCGTCGATCTGGCCGTCCACCAGGCCGTCGAGGTGGTCGCAGTGCCTCATCACCGCGTCGTGCAGCGCGGGCAGCCGGTCGGCGGTGAGCACCGGGCGGCCGTCCGCGCCGGTGTTGGCCCGGACCAGCCACGCCTGGTAGAGCAGCAGCGCGGACATGTAGTTGACGGGCGCGCCGGCGACGATCCCGTCGAAGTCGTGCGGGTAGCGCTGGGCCAGCAGCAGCCCTTCCCGCCCGCCGTTGGAGCACCCGCCGAAGTACGAGAACGACGGCGGATCGCCGTAGAACTCCTCGATGAGCCGCTTGGCGGCCATCGACACCACGTGCGGCGCGCGGAACGCCAGGTCGTCGCGGGCGGCCCGGTCGTCGGCGGCCCAGGCGCCGTCCAGGGAGGGCACCGGGGCGTCGCTCACGTGCCCGTCGTCGGTGGTGGCGACCGCGAGGCCGCCGACGTCCGCGCCGCAGTCGGGGAACGCCGGCGCCGCGAGCGAACCGCAGAACCCGCCGCACCCGTACTGGAGGTAACGGCCGGTGTAGGTGGTGGTGGGCAGCTTCAGGTGGAATCGCACCCGCGGCTCGACGTACCCCAGCACCGCGCAGTGCGCGGCCTCCGCGCCCGCCCGCACCGGCTCGGCGCTCGTCACGTGCACGCGGGTCCCCGGGATCGCGAAGTCGTGGACCAGGTCCGCGCACTCGGCCACCGGCTCGATCGTGCCGGCCCGGGCGGCCGACGCGGTGGCCCCGGGAACGAGCAGCGCGGCCAGCAGGCCGACGACGACGGGCAAGCGGGCCACGCGCACCTCATCCCCTTGGCCGGCAACCGGTCCGACCGTAGCCCCCGCCCGCCGGTGGCCGACAGGGGTTCCGGGCCCGAACGCTCGGATCACCGCAGCGAGGTCCCCGTCGCGGACGCCGTCGGACCACCCAAGAGGTGGATACCCCGGCTCCCCGGGTGATCACGCCGACCCGGCGGTCACTCGGCGGGAGGCGGCGGCGCCCCGTCCGGCCGGGACGACTGCCCGAGGTGCGGACCGATCTCCATGTTGAGGTAGTCGACCGCCGCGAAGAACTCGTCCTCGGCCAGCACGACGTCGTAGTTCGGCCGGTACGCCTTGACGTCGAACTTCCGGTTGCGGGCCAGTTTGACCGGTGTCGGGTGCACGCGGGACCCGACGAGGGAGATGGTCGCGCCCACGTCCGGCAGGTTCGGCACGTGCACCGGGTGCGCCTCGAACCGCACGACCTCGCCCCAGGGCACCACCACGGCGCGCTTGATCGTGTCGCAGATCCTGACGCCGCGCGAGTTGACGTAGATGCCCGTCCGCGCGATGCGCCACCAGACGACCCCCGAGACGGTGAAGATCGAGGCCAGGAACACCGTGCCCCACGTACCCCGGCCCCATGCCGTCACGACCAGCGCGACCACCAGGAAGAGACCGCTGAGGACCGCGGTCAGCCGGGCCTGGGGCCTTCCCCCACGCGGTACCACCATGCGCCATGCCGTCATTGGGCCATTATCGACCGGTATGCCCCGGGATGGGTGGCCGCCGAGCGCGAGGCGAGGGGGACGCGTCCTGACAGCGGGATGCGCGCATCACGTCTTCGTGGCGATGACCCAGCGGTTCGCGGCCAGCGCGTCGTGCGGTTCCGGGAGTGGTCCGCGCCCGTGCCGGCGGGTGAACTCGAACGGTGTGTGGACGTGCGTGGTCCAGCCGCGGGAGGCGAGGGTGGCGGCCGAGTCCGGTCGCGGCTCGGCGTCGAACAGGGCCAGCAGGTCGATGCCGATCTGGTCCTTGGTCGAGGTGTAGACGGGGCTGTCGCGCGCCGAGGCGTTCTCCGGGAGCGGCTTGACCTCGTAGGCCAGGGTGCTGCCGGGCGCGGACAGCCGGTCCACGGTGTCGATCAACCGGCGTTCGGCGGCGCTGGGCAGGTACAGCAGCACGCCCTCGGCCACCCAGGTGGTCGGTTCGTCGGGCCGGAACCCCGGCAGCAGGTGCGCCCAGTCGTCGCGGAGGTCGGCGGCGACGGGGTGGCGGGTGGCGCGCGGCCGTGCGCCGAGGCCGTCCAGGACCTGTTGCTTGAAGGCGAGCACCGCGGGCCGGTCGACCTCGTACACGACGGAGTCGGGCGGCCAGGCCAGCCGGAACGCCCGGGTGTCCAGGCCGGCTCCCAGCAGCACGGCCTGCCGGTTGCCCGCCGCGAGCACGACGTCGTCCAGCATCCTGGTGCGCAGCCCGAAGTAGCGGGCCAGCCTGCCCCACAGGGGGTTCGCGTCGCCGGCCGGGACGTCCTCCGGGCGCACGGGCCAGTCCGCGGACGCGGGCGCGGACCGCACGAAGTGCTCGGCGTAGTCGTCGCGGGCCAGGCAGTCCGCGCGGTGGGTCTCGATCGCGCGGGCGGCCGCGACCATGAGCGCGGTCAGCGCGACGCCGTCACCGAGCACCGTTCATCCTCTCGTCCGACGGGACCGCACCACGTGTCCGGGCGGTCGTGGGTGGTCGTGCGGGCCCCGTACAGCTCGGCCATGAACCGCACGGTGTCCTCGTCGCGCTGGAGCAGGCTGGTGGTGCAGTCGACCAGGAGCGTGATGTGCCAGCCCTTCTGGAAGGCGGTGCGGGCGGTGGAGTCCACGCACACGTCCGCGTACACCCCGGCGAGCACCAGGTGCCCGATACCCTGCCGCCGCAGGTGTTCCTCGAAACCGGCGGCCAGGAACGCGTCGAAGCACGCCCGCTTGGTGACCACGAACTCGCCCGGCGCCGGTGCGACCTTGTGGAACCGCGCGCCCCAGCTCCCCTCGACGCAGGTCGCCGCCCGGCCCTTGCGCTCGTTGCGCCGGCGCCAGCTCGGGCCCTGGTACGCCTCGTCGCCGACGAAGCGGACGAACACCACCTCGACGCCGCGGTCGCGCGCCAGGTCGACCGCGCGCGCGGCGTTGGTGGTGACCTCGTCCAGGCGCGCCGGGTCCTTGCGGTACCTGGCCGTCGCGGCCGGTCCGGTGCAGAAGTCGTTCTGCAGGTCCACGACGATCAGAGCCGTCCGGGTCACGTGCCGACCTCCAGCCTCGTCGGCCGCCCGCCGCGCGGTCGGGGCAGCTCCGCGAGCACCGCGTCGACCACGGCGGTGGTCGAGTGCCGCCCGCCGAGGTCGGGGGTGCGGACGCCGCGGGCGGTCAGGGCGGCGAGCGCGCGTTCCACCGCCCCGATCGCGCCCGGGCCGCCGCAGTGCCGCTCCACGACGGCCGCCGCGGCCCGCACGGTGGCCACCGGGTTGACGGTGTCGCGGCCGGCCAGGTCGTCGGCGGAGCCGTGCACGGTCTGGTACTCCACCAGCCCGGCCAGGTCCGGGTGCAGGTAGGCGTTCTCGGTGCAGCGGTTCTCCTGCTTGCCGACGCCGTAGCGGTCCAGCAGGACGACGTGCATGATGTCGCCCCACTCGTTGCCCGCCACCACGACCGTGCGCCGCGGCAGCCCGTGCTGGATCAGGTTCCGGTTCACCGTGTCGGGTTGGCTCAGCTCGATCCGCACCCGGTGGCGGTCGGCCGCGGCGCGCACCCAGTCGTCCAGCGCGCCGTCGAGCAGGTGGTGCTTGTAGGCCATGACGATCCGGTCGGGGCCGCCGTCCGGCCACTGCCGCCGCGCGCGGGCCAGGGCGTGGGCGATGACGTCGTCGGTGACCTCACGGCTGAACCGGGTGGTGCGGGTCAGCACGCCGGGCGCGTGCCGGTTCTCCCCCGTGTAGAAGCCCTGGGCCTGGTCCCGGACCAGCAGCAGCGCCGCGTCGGGCGCCGACCCGGGCGCCGCGATCACGTCGACCTTCACCGCGCGCAGGCGCTCCCTCACCAGGTAGAGCGACTGGGCGTTGACCGCCGTGCGGAACACCGCCGTGGCGCCCTGCCGGGCCAGCGACCGGCAGAACCGCTCGTAGTGCCCGGCGTCGTCGTCGGTGAGCCGGCGCAGGTCCTCGATCCCCCCGGCTTCGGCGCGCAGCGAGTGGTAGGAGTGGTAGATCCGGGACGAGCGGGTGATGACCGGCTCGACGCCGTGCAGCCGGGCGAGCCGGTCCACCACCCGTTCGAAGACGGCCGCGAGTTCCGGGCCCGTGCCCCGGCCCACGGCGAGTCCGACGTGCGCCGTCATCCGGCACTCGGCACCAGGTGGTCGCCCGGGATGCCGGCCGCGTCCGGTCGGTAGAAGTCCTTGATGCTGTCCGCCCAGTCCGACGCGGGGATCCGGTCGTCCGGGTCGGGCCCCAGGGCGTCGAAGAGCGTGTCGATGTTCCGCCGCCCGAAGCCGATGGCGGACATCAGCGCGGTGAAGATCCGCCGCTCGACCATCCCGTCGCCGTCCGGGTCGCCCAACCCGGCCAGCGAGCGGGCGAACTCGTCGATCGTGGCGTCGAACCGCTCGGGCGAGAGCACGACGTCTTCGAACTCCTCCCGGCTGACGCGGCCGTCGCGGTCGTCGTCCAGCTCCGCGGCCAGGGTCTCCCAGTAGCGGCGGAACGCCGCGGTCATCGCCCCCTTCGCCCCCGCGTCGGACAGCACCGCCGCCTCGGTCACCCGGGTGGCCATGACCTCGAAGTCCACCGCCTCGATCGCGCCCGAGCCGTCGGCGTCGAACAAGTCGAAGACGAGGTCCACCCGGCTCAACGCCGCTTGAGCGTGGTTCACGTTTCCATCTCCCGTCGAGAAGTCGCGGCGGGACGCCGGCCGGAGTGCGCCGCCGTCCCGCCGCCGTGTCCGGTGCCAGGCCCCATGATGTCGAAGGCGGAACCCGTCCGGTCAAAAGATCGACCTGTTCACCGGAAGGTGTGAATCAGCCGTGTCGTTGGCCGCATGGCGCGCAGCGCACGTCGGCGGCGACGTCGAACCACGGCGCGGACCCGCCCTCCCCCGCACCCGACCGGAGTTGGCGGGAACCGCCATTCCGGGGACCCGGCCCGCCAGCGCCGTCGGACCGGACACCCGGCGCGGAATGCCGCGCAACGCCGAAGGGGCCGGAGGGCGTGTCGCCACATCACCGGGCCACACGGTCCGCGGCGACCGGTTCGGCCGGTGAAGCTCCTCGCGGGGGGGGGGGGGCCCGCCGGCCGCGGGCCAGCGCGAGCCGCGGGGCCGGGGGCGGAGAGGGTTAGTGTGTGTATGGGGGAAAGCGCCCCCCCCCGCGCGCCG
>NZ_JBHYXZ010000259.1:0-7082 GCF_042752395.1 Actinosynnema sp. NPDC059335
GGTCCCGGACGGCTACCTGGAGCTGGCGGCCGCGGTCGGCGCGGGCATCGCGGCCCGCGGCGGGTCGCGGACTGGGGGGGGCGGGCGCCCCTCCATGATTGGCGCGGGTGGGGCGGGGGGCCCCCCGCGCGGGCCCCCCCCCGGCGCCGACGAGCTGCGCACCCCTCGTCACGGCGTCACGCGTCGCGGGCGACGGACGGGGAGCCGGGACGCCGACCTCAGGAGGTCGGGGTCGGCAACTGCGGCTGGCAGCAGCACGAGCTGCCGCACGACGCGCCGATCGACGCGCCGCTCTCGGGCAGCGCGACGGCGTCGCGCATCGTGGTGACCGCCAGGTCGTCGAGGACCAGGTCCTCGGCGTCGAAGGTCAGGTCGAGCTTGTCCATGTGCACCTCCTTCCCGGAACCGGGACGCTAAGTCGGGCGATTCGGGCCGACAAGGTCCGGGAATTGCCCGCTGCGGTGTTACTTCGGACCACGAACCTTCATTTCGAGTGGTGTTCCGCCGTTCGGGTCACCCTCGTCGTAACGGGCCTGAGCTGCACCGATGCGACCGGGGGAAGCGCAGGGCGAAAAACCGCCGATCGGCCGGGATTCGTGATCGACACGGAGGTCCCGGGCCGTTCCCGCAGGCCGGATGTCCGACCGGTCGGCCCGGTCGGAACGGCCGTCCGCATCCGGCCGATGCCCCTTGGCCCGGTCGAAGCAGCCCCTCCGGCGACCGGTCGGCCGCACCGGGCGCACCGTCCCGACGGCGGGACGGTGCGGACTGCCGAACCCGGCCGGACCCGCGGCAACGGCCCGCTCGGCCGACGCGCGCTGAAAGCGCTTTCCCCCTATTTCGGTCAATCGCCCTCCCCACTTCTCGCGAGCCCGGCTGCGGGGTCCGGTGGCCGAAAGCGGCCGTGTGTCGGGGCCGGGCTGCTCCCGCGCCGGGGTCGATCGGATTGCCCCGTGCCGGGCTCCCGCTAGGGTGCTGCCAATGACCGAGAACGCGGTGACGCCCGCCGGGCAGGACTGGGAAGAGCAGGCCCGGAACTGGATCGCCTGGGTGCGCAAACCCGGGTTCGACTCGTACTGGCGCTACCGCGACGCGTTCTTCGCGCTCGTCCCGCCCGCCGGTCGGGCCACGCTCGACCTCGGCTGCGGCGAGGGCCGGGTCTCCCGCGACCTCGTCGGGCGAGGGCACCGGGTCACCGGCATCGACGCCTCCCCCACGCTGGTGGAGGCGGCACGCGAGGCCGACCCCGGGGGCCGCTACCTGGTGGCCGACTCGGCGGACCTGCCCTTCCCGGACGACGACTTCGACCTCGTCATCGCCTACAACGTGCTGATGGACGTGGACGACCTGCCGGGCAGCGTCGCCGAGATCGGCCGGGTGCTCGAACCCGGCGGCAGGCTGTGCCTGTCGATCACCCACCCGATCACCAACACCGGCAGCCGCCGGGACGGGCTGTTCGTCCTCGACCGCCCCTACTTCGGCCGGCACCGCTTCGAGGAAGAGGTCGAGCGGGACGGGATGCGGATGAAGTTCCAGGGCTGGAACCACCCGCTGAGCGCCTACACCGAGGCCATGGAGGAGGCCGGCCTGCTCGTGGAGGCGCTGCGGGAGCCGCGGGTCGGCACGGACCCCGTCCCCTGGCACCTGTGGCTGCGGGCGGTCCGGCGGTGAGCCCCGCCGCGACCGCGCGGGGTCGCGACGGGGCCGGTTCGGTCAGGGCGACCAGGGGGCCGCGAGCTGCCAACTGCTGTCGGCGGTGAGGGTCTGCGGGCGGTTGGACCCGGTGTCGCCGCCCGAGGCGATGAACACCTGGGACTCGTAGTGCCGCAGGTACGAGCCGGGCACGTTGATCGACTCCAGCGTCACGCCCGTGCCGCCGACGCCGGGCCGCGCGCAGAACGTGGCGTCGGCCCGCAGCAGCGCCGAACCGTCGTCGGGCGAGTTGCGCACGCGGCCGGACGCGTGCCGGAGGAACTGGCCGGGGTAGTTCACCGACTCGAACGAGTAGCACGACGAGTCGGCCAGCCCCCGCCGGACGGTGTAGGTGGCGTCGGCCTTGAGCAGCGCGCTGCTGCCCGCGTTGACGACCTCGGTGTAGGCGAGGCTGTCGGCGTGCCGGAGGTAGCGGTCGGTGTAGCCCCACGTGGTGACCTGCAACGACCGGCGCACGTCCGTGGGCAGTGACGCGGAGCTGCGCCACAGCGCCGGTTCGGCCGCGTTCCAGGTCGTGTCGGCGGCGAAGCTGCTCGCCGTGTCCCAGGGGTTCGGGCCGCCGCTGCGGGCCAGGTAGGCGTTCTCGGCGTAGTGGCGCAGGTACGCGCCCGGGAAGTTCAGCGACTCGAACGACGTGCCGCCGGCCGCCAGGCCCGGACGGGCGCACCAGGTGGCGTCCGCGTGGAACGAGCCCCCGGTGTCGCCGTCCAGGCGCACCCGGCTGTCGGCGTGCCGCAGGTAGCGGCCCGGGAAGTTGACGGACTCGAACGAGAAGCAGCGCGGGTCGGCCAGCCCCGTCACGGTGCGGAAGGACGCGTCCTGCCGCGCGCCGTCGGCGCTCCCGGTGGTGATGACGTCCGTGCGGCCCAGGGAGTTCGCGTGCCGCAGGTAGCGGTCGGTGTAGCCGGGCGTGGTGACCCGGAACGACCGGACGTGCCCGAGGGTGAGGGCGACGGGCGAGTTGAGGTTGCGCGAGGCGGCGACCAGGTCGGCGTGCGCGGCGCGGACCTGGTCGGTGTCCACCTTCTGCACCCGCCGGTCGTAGGTGAGCAGGCCGTTGTACTCGCCCTCGACGTCGGTGATCTCGGTGTAGACGGAGGCGGAGACGCCCTTGGTGGTCATGAGCTGCCGCACGTCGCGGACCATGCCGGTGTAGCGGTCGTTGAGCTGGGCGGGGCCGAACACCTGCTCGTAGGCGAAGAACCGGCCGTCGGGGCTGTGCTCGTGGCCGGGGTTGCGCAGCCCGATGCCGCCGAACTCGCCGAGCACGGAGAACCGGGTGGTGGACGGCCGGGGCGCGTCCGGCCCGGTGTAGACGTGCCAGTCCATCATGTCCCCGGTGCCGGGGTCGCCCTTGGACGCGCAGCAGTTGTAGCCGCTGTGCGCGTTCATCAGGCGGGTCGGGTCGTAGTTCTCCAGGGCGGTGGTGACGCGTTGGGTGTCGGCGAGGTTCCACTCGCCCCAGCCCTCGTTGAACGGCACGTAGGCGACCACGGCCGGGGAGAACCGGTGCTCGTCGACGATCTCGCGGGCCTCGGCCTCGAACTGCGCGATCTGCGCGGCCGTGCGGTTGGCGTCGGACGTCGGCGTGGACGGCACGTCCTGCCACACCAGCAGGCCGAGCCGGTCGGCGTGGTGGTACCAGCGCGCCGGTTCGACCTTGATGTGCTTGCGGACCATGGTGAAGCCCAGGTCCTTATGCTTCTGCAGGTCGAACGCCAGGGCGGCGTCGGTGGGCGCGGTGTAGAGGCCGTCGGGCCAGAAACCCTGGTCCAGCGTCCCGATCTGGAAGACGAACTCGCCGTTGAGCGTGGGCCGCAGCACGCCGTTGACCACCTTCTTGCCGACCTCGCGCATGCCGAAGTAGGACACGACCCGGTCCACCGTGCCGCCGGAGGCGTTGCGCAGCGAGACGCGCAGGTCGTAGAGGTACGGGTCGTCGGGCGACCAGCGGCGGGCGTTGGGCACCGGCACGGAGAACTCGGTGAACCCGCCGGTGGCACTGCCCACGACGGTGGCGCCGGCCATCGCCTCGGCCAGCACGGTGTGGCCGGTGACGGCGCCGCGGGTGAAGACCCGGACCCGGGCGGTGTTGTCGGCGAGGTTCGGGTGGATGTCGACGGAGGAGATGGAGGACGTCGGCGTGGGTTCCAGCCAGACGGTCTGCCAGATGCCCGAGGTCGGCGTGTAGAAGATGCCGCCGGGGTTGTTGACCTGCTTGCCGACCGGCTGCTTCTCGCCGCGCCCGTCGGTCGGGTCGTAGACGCGCACGACCAGCTCGTTGTCGCCGCCGTTGAGCTGCGCCGTGATGTCCACCTCGAACCGGTCGTAGCCGCCCTTGTGCGTGGTGACCTGGGTGCCGTTGACCCAGACCGTGGCCTCGTAGTCGACCGCGCCGAAGTGCAGCTGCACGCGCCGCCCGCTCCAGGACTGCGGGACGGTGAACGTGCGCCGGTAGAACATCAGGTCGCGGTTGTCGTTGCGCATGATGCCCGACAGCGCCGACTCCACCGGGAAGGGCACGAGGATGCGTTCGGGCAGGGTCTGGCCCAGCGGGGGCGCGGCGTACCGGTTGACGTTGCCCGCGCCGTCGGTGGCGGGGTTGAGGAACTGCCACTCGCCGTTGAGCGACTGCCAGTCCGGGCGGGTCATCTGGGGGCGCGGGTACTCGGGCAGGGGGTTGGTCGTGGACACCTGGTCGGTCCACGGCGTGGACAGGGGCGGGGTCTTGGGCACGACGGCGGCGGACCCGACGGGCTCGGTCGCCGGGGCCGGCGATGCGGGCGCGGCAGCCGCAGGCGCGGGCAGTGCGGCAGGCGCGGCGGGTGCGTCCGGCGGGGCAGGCGCGGGCGGCGCGGCGGATGCGGCAAACGCGGCCGGTGCGGCCGGTGGGGCAGGCGCGGGCGGCGCGGCGGATGCGGCAAGCGCGGCCGGTGCGGCCGGTGGGGCAGGCGCGGGCGGCGCGGCGGATGCGGCAAGCGCGGCCGGTGCGGCCGGTGCGGGCGGTGGGGCGAGCGCGGCGGGCACGGCGACGAGACCGGCGGCCAGCGCCAGCACGGCCGTCGCCGAGGCGCGGAGGCTGCGCATGGGACTCCTTCCGGGTGCGGGGGGCGAGTGCAGCGGCGGCGGCCGGAGTGCGGTGAGGAGAGGTCGGCAGCTCCCGGTGAGTGGCGGGGCGTGCACGACCCACGTCCCTTTTACATCGTTGGAACAACGTTGTACAGGCTCCGGACGACTGCCGTCGGCCCGCATGGCAACCGGTGCGCGCCCGACGGCTCAGCGAGGTGCCACCCGCACGCCGCCGCTCTCGCCGTCGGACAGGAACGACGCCAGCTCCCGCCCTTCCTCGGCGACGGCGGCGCGCTCGGCGCGGGAGAACGGGCGCAGCGGCGTGACGACCACCGTGCCGCCCTCGGTGGTCCAGGTCGCCGAGACCCGACCGTCGACCAGCACGACCCGCGCGCCGGCCACCGACAGGCCGCGGTGGGCGTCGTCGATGATCCGGCTCCGGTCCTGGTAGCCGAGGATCGCGTTGTCGAACGCGGGCAGGAACCGCACCGGCGCGGGCGTGTCGGGGTCGGGGCGCGGCGCGTCGGGCAGGTCGAGCAGTTCCCGGCCGCGCTCGTCGCGGAAGGTCAGCAGCTCGTCCCGGATCGCGGCCACCGCGCCGGGCAGCCCGGCCAGGCCGGACCAGGCCCGCAGGTCGGCCACGGTGGCGGGGCCGAACGCGGCCAGGTAGCGCCGGGCCAACTCCGCGCCGACGGGGTCGGCGCCGTCCGGCGCGGGCGGGTCCACGTCCCGCCCGAGCCAGGAGGCGAGGCGGAGGTTGCGCACGCCCGCCTTGGCGCGCCACAACCCCCGCGGCGGCAGCTGCACCATCGGGACGAGGGCCGCGACCGCCATCTCCCCCAGCGCCCGCGCCCCCGCCGCCGGCCGGCGCGCCGAGAGCGCGCGGCCGACCTCCGCCATCGAGCGCGGCTCGTCGTCGGCCAGCACCGCCCGTGCCGCCGCGGCGAGGTCGTCGAGGTCCACCCCGTCGAACTCCCGGCGGTAGACGCCGAGCACCCGTTGGCGCAGCATCGCGTCGTGGCGCGCCCGCCATGCCACGGCGTCGTCGGCGGTGACGAGGTGGATCGTGCGGCGCATGAGGTGCGTGCGCACCACGCGCCGCCCGATCAGCAGCCCGTCCAGCGCGGCGGGGTCGAAGGCGCGCAGCCGGGACCAGAGCCCGACGAAGGGTTCCTGCGGTTCCTGCGCCTGGAGCCCGCACAGGTGCGCGACGGCGTCCAGCACCGGCAGGTCGGCCCGGTCGAGCAGCCGCTGCCGGGCGAGCGCCGCCCGGTTGAGCGCCCGGTTCGCCAGCACGGTCATCGGGTCATGCCCCCTCGGTCGTGGTCCGGTCCTCGGCCGCGCGCGTCACCCGGCGTGCCCGCCGGCGACGTCCACGACCCAGACGACGCCGAACCGGTCCCGCAGCATGCCGTAGGCCGGCGACCAGCCCGCCGGACCCATCGGCACCACGACCGTCGCGCCGTCGGAGAGCCCTTCCCAGTAGCCGGCGACCTCCTCGGCGGTCTCGCCGCGCACGGAGACGAAGAACGGGTTCTCGCCGCGGTCGTGGCCGAGGTGCGAGGGCACGTCGTAGGCCATGACGTGGAACCCGTTCCCCGCCCGCACCTCGCCCCAGGTCACCTGGTCGGCCTCGGCCGCGTCCCGGACGTTCCCGGCCTGCTCGTAGGTGACGACGGCGAGGTGGCCGCCGAACACGGACCGGTAGAACTCCAGCGCCGCACGCGCCTCGCCGCGGAAGTTCAGGTGGGTGGTGGTCGTGATGGACAAGATCGCTCCTGGGACTCGGTGTCTGATGCGTGTCCCACGGTCGCAGGGGAAGCGGTCAGGGTGTGTCCTCTTCTTCGGGCAGGATGGCGGACGTGCCGAAGACCTCAGCCCGACTGCTCGCCCTGCTGTCGCTGCTCCAGGCGCGCCGCGACTGGCCGGGCGCGCTGCTGGCCGAGCGGCTGGACGTCAGCCCGCGCACGGTGCGCCGCGACGTCGACCGGCTGCGCGAGCTGGGCTACCCCATCCGGACCGTGAAGGGCCCGGACGGCGGGTACCGGCTCGGCGCGGGCGCCGAGCTGCCGCCGCTGCTGTTCGACGACGAGCAGGCCGTCGCCCTGGCCGTGGCGCTCCGGGTCGCGGCCACCGCCACCGGCCTCGGGGTCGAGGAGGCGGCGGCGCGGGCGCTGCACACGGTCCGACAGGTCATGCCCGCGCGGTTGCGCCACCGCGTCGACACCCTCCAGGTCACCGCGGTCGAGCGGGACGCCCCCCCCCCCCCCGACCGCGGGGGGGGGGTGGGGTTCACCCGC
>NZ_JBHYXZ010000260.1:0-7047 GCF_042752395.1 Actinosynnema sp. NPDC059335
CGCGCCCGGGGGGCGCGCCCCCCCCGGCCCCCCCCGCGCGCACCCCCCCCCGGGGGCCCCCGCCGGTCCGCGTGCCGCTGCCGGCGCGCGGGATCGACCTGGGCCGCGTCGCCGAGCTGGAACTCGTGCCGGAGGGCGGCGTCGGGGAGGCGTGGCTCATCGACGCCCACGGCTGGTCCCCGGGCCTGCCCGACCCGCGCCCGGTGGCGCTGCCGCGGGTGGACGTGGGCGCGCTGACCGTCGAGGAGGGCGACTCGGGCACCCGGACCGCCCGGTTCCCGGTCTCGGTCTCCGGCCGCGGCACGGGTTCGGTGTGGGTGTTCGTGCAGAACGCGGACGGCCGCACGTACACCGAGCACGCGGTGGCGATCGAGCCGGGGCAACGCGAGGTCGAGGTGCCGGTGCAGATCACCGGCAACACCCGCTGGAGCTTCGACGCGAGGCGTCCGGTGCTGGCCAAGGCCGTGGGGGGCGCGGTCGTCGGCCGCTTCGTGAACCGGCTGACGGTGCCGAACGACGACCCGCTGCCGACCCTGACCGCCACCCCGGTCACCGACGCGGTCACCGAGGGCGGCACGCTGGCGTGGCGGATCACCCTGTCCTCGGCCGCCGACTCGAACGTCACGGTCCAGGGCCGGGCGGTCGCCCCGGGCGGGGTCGAGCTGTCCACCACGGACGTGGACGAGACCTGGTTCCGCCAGCGCGTCTCCCAGGAGGAGCCGCTCCCCTCCCGGCCGCTGTCGAGCACCCGCGTGTCGGTGACGGCCTACTTCACGCCCGGCGAGGTGAACCGCGAGGTGTTCGTGCTGACGGCGCCGGACGAGCAAGCCGAGCCGGCCGAACAGGTCCGCTTCGACCTGGCGAACCTGCAACCCGGGGCCAACACCGTCACGGTCGTCGGCACGGTCACCGACAACACGCCCTGAGCACCGGGGGTGCGGACCCACCGGTCCGCACCCCGCTCGGCGCGTTCGGTTCGTCCAACGCCGAGATCGGGGCACGCCTGTCCACCGCCGAGGAGGTGGTGAAGACCCACGTCGGCTGCATCCCGACCGAGCTCGAACTCCGCGACCGGGTGGCCGTGGTGCCGGCGTACGAGAGCGGTCCGGTGACCGCGGCGACGGCGTGAAACCCGCACTCCTGCGGTTCGCGATCGGCACGGCGCCGCGATGATCCAGCGGTGACCTGGACGACCGAGAACAGGGTGACGGGCTCCGCCGGCCCCGTCGTCCAGACGGGCCCGGTCGCCGGCAGCGTGCACGTCGGCGTGGACGCCGCGGTGCGCAGCGGCTACCGCTCGCGGGTCGCGAGCATCGCGCCGACCGAGCTGGTCGGGCGCGACGAGGAGGTGGCGGAACTGACCGGGTTCTGCACCTCCCCGGAGAACGACGGTCGGTACACGTGGTTGTGCGCCGACGCCTGGTCCGGGAAGTCGGCCCTGCTGTCGTCGTTCGTCCTGGACCCGCCGCCCGGTGTGCGGGTGGTGTCGTTCTTCGTCAGCGGCGCGTCGGCGGGCCAGGGCGACCGCGCCGCGCTCGTGCAGAACCTGCTCGAACAGCTCCTGGAGTTCCTCGAACGGCCGGCGCCTCCCCTGCTGGACCAGGCGACCCGCGAGGGGCACGTGCTGCACCTGCTGCGGGACGCCGCCGCCCGGTGCGCGTCCCGGGACGAGCGGTTCGTGCTCGTGGTGGACGGGATCGACGAGGACGTCGGCTTCGACGCGACGGCCGGCGGGCACAGCATCGCGGCGTTCCTCCCGCGGGACCTTCCCACCGGCATGCGGGCGATCGTCGCGGGGCGGCCTGCCCCGCGCCTGCCGTACGACGTGCCGGACGACCACCCGCTGCTCGACCCGGCGGTCATCCGGCCGCTCACACCGTCCCCGGAGGCGAGAGCGTTGCGGGAAGTCATGGTGCGGGACCTCAAGCGCGTGTTCGAGGGCACCCCGTTGGCCCGTGCGCTGTTGGGCTTGACCACCGCCGCGGGCGGTGGGCTGACCACCGCGGACCTGGCCGGCTTGACCGGTGCCACCGAGTGGGAGGTGGAGGAGGTGCTGAGCACGGCCGCGGGCCGCGGTTTCGCGCGCCGTCCGGGACCGCGACCGGGTCGATCGGCCGACGTCCACGTGCTCGCCCACTGGGAGCTGCACCGGCTCGCCGCGCAGATGTACGGCCGTCGCCTGGACGACCACCGGGCCGGGATCCACGCGTGGGCCGATCGCCACCGGGACCTCCGCTGGCCCGAGGGCACGCCGGAGTACCTGCTCGGCGGCTACTTCGCGATGCTGTCGGCGTCCCGCGACACCACCCGCATGCTCAGCTGCGCCACCGACCCGGCGCGGCGACGCCGGCTGCGCGCGATGACCGGCGGTGACGGCGCCGGGCTGGCCGAGATCACGGCGACCCAGGACGCGCTGCTCGGCGACGAGCACCCGGACCTGGTCGCCCTGACCCGGCTGTCGGTGCACCGGGCGGACCTGTTCGGGCACACCGGCAGGCTGCCGCTCTCGCTGCCCGCCGGCTGGGCGATGCTCGGCGACGTCGACCGGGCGCGCTCCATGATCGACGCGTTCGAGGAGCCGCACCATCGCGTCAGCGCGTTCCTGACGGCGTCCCGCGCGGTCCGCCGGGTAGGTCGGACGGTCGAGGCGGACGAGCTGCTCGACCGGGCGGAGAAGACCGCGCTCCCGCTGGACCGGCACTTCACGTCCGCCCCGCTGCGGTGGGTGATCGACGAACTCGCCCGGATCGGGGCCTACGAGCGCGCCGAGACCGCGGTGGACCGGGTCGCCGCGGCCGAGCGCCCGCTCGCCCTGGCCTCGCTGGCGGTCCGAGCCGCCGATCGCGGCGACCACGAGCGAGCCTTCGGTTACGTCTTGCGCACCGAAGGATCGCTCTCGCTCCACCCGGAGCACGGGCGGGTGGTGGCCCGCGCGGAGGCGGCGGTGGCCGCCGCGAAGCTCGGTGACCGGGCCTCGTCCACCAAGCTGCTCGACGCGGCGGAACGGGATCTCGAGCCGGACGACTTCTACTGGACGGTGGACGCACCCGACATGGCGAGGGCGGCGGCGCAGGCCCTCGACCACGACCGCGCCCTCCGGATCGCCGGGATGATCAAGGACCTCGCGCGCCGGGAGCAAGCCCTGCTGTCGATCATCCGCGTCGTGGTCGAGCACGACCCGGCCCGCGCCGAGGCCATCGCGCGGTCGATCACCCGGCCGGCGGGGCTCGGCATGGGGCTCGCGCTCGTCGCGGGGGCCGCCGCCGACCGCGAACGGGCGGACCGCCTGATCGCCGAGGTCGAACGAGCGGCCGACCAGGTGCCGGAGGCGGAGTGGCGCGACGAGGTCCTGCCCGCCCTGGTGGCGGCCCTCGCCCGCCGGCGCAGTGGCCTCGACCGGGCCGAAGACCTCGCGCGCCGGCACGCGGTGGGCGGCAGCGGTGCGGAGAGCCTGGTGTCCGTCGCCGCGTCCGCGCTGCGCGAGGACGACCCCGTTCGGACGGCGGACCTCCTGGCGGCGGCGGAGGAGCTGGCACGCGCCACGCCCGGACCGGACGAGGAAAGGCTCGCGGTCCTGTGGATCGGCACCATGGCCGCACGGGGCGACGTAGACCGCGCCGCAGCCGACGCCGGACGCCTTCGCGACCCGATGGCCAGGTCGGCCGCGTGGGCGGCGGTCGCGCACGGCGCGCTCGAGAACGACCTGGTGGACGTGGCCGCGTCGGCCCTCTCCTCGGTCGAGGACCCGCAGGCGCGGGAGCGGGCTCGGCTCGAGCTGGTCCGGGTCCTCCTCGCGACCGGCGACGTGGACCGCGCCGAACAGGTCGCCCGCACCGCGACCGACCCGGCACACCGGATCGCGGCGCTCACGGCGGTCGCGGAGGCGACGCGCAAGGGCGAAGTGCTGGACGAGGTGGAGAGCGTCATCGACGCCACGACGCCCAGGGCCACGAGGACGGAGGCGCTGATCGCCCTGACCGAGACCGCGGCCCGGATCGGCGACCGCCGGCGGATGCACCACCTCGTGGACCGACTCCGGTCGGCCGGGGCGGACGACGGGTCGCCGACCACGATGGCGATCGCGCTGCCGGGCGAAAAGCCACAGCTGCGGGGTTACACCGAGGTCCTGGAGTTCATCGCCCAGCGGAAGTTCCCGACCTTCTCCTCGTGGCCGCGGGACCACACCACCGTCGCACCGGCCGAGTCCCCGTACCGGAAACGGGTGCGCGGCCTCCCGGAAGGGCAGTACCTCGCGCAGAGGCTCTGCACGACGGACTGGCGCTACGTGGTCCACCAGCTCGTCGCGTTCCGGCCCGAGACCTACGACGTGATCGTCGAGGAGTTGAACGGTCTGGCGGCGCACCGATCGGGCTGAGCCCTCGCCCTCGTGCGACCACGACGACCGGCCAGGCGCAAGGAGCCGAACGGCCGCTCGCCCGCCGACGGTTCCCGCACTCCCCGGCCAACCGACCGGACGCTTTGCGCAACATCACCCGTATGGCCGATGCCGAGCCGGTGGCGTCCTCCCAACACTGACCACCGCTGGGAGCGCTCCCAGAGCGGCCCGGCAGCCCTCGCGGTCCGTTCGACCGCGGCAAGGAGTCCGAGCGGTACCGGTTCCCACCGCAGTGCGGAGCCGTCGAAGTCCACGTCGTCGATCAACGAAGATTTGGCGGTACACATGCTTCACTCTGGGAGCGCTCCCAACCAGCCGCGGGCAGCGCTGTCCGTGCGGGTGCCGTCGCGCCCCGGCGCGCTGTGGCGGGCCGCGGCGGCACTCGGCGCGTGCCTGGCGCTGTTGACCACCCTCCTGGTGACGCTGAGCGCGGGCACCGCGTCCGCGCACGGCTCGGTCAGCGACCCGCCCGCGCGCCAGTACGCCTGCTACCACCGGTGGCCGAACGGCCCCACGCAGCAGATGGCCACCGAAGACCCCATGTGCTACAAGGCTTGGCAGGCCGACGCGTCCGCGATGTACAACTGGAACGGCCTGTTCCGCGAGGGCGTCGCCGGCAACCACCAGGCCGCGATCCCGGACGGCCAGCTGTGCAGCGCGGGCCTGGCGCACAACGGGCGCTACGCCGCGTTCGACGAGCCGGGCAACTGGAAGACCGTCGACCGGCCGAGCCGGTTCACGCTGAACCTGCACGACCAGTCGTCGCACGGCGCGGACTACATGCGGGTCTACGCCACCCGGCAGGGCTTCGACCCCAAGACCCAGAAGCTCAAGTGGAGCGACCTGGAACTGGTCGGGCAGACCGGCCGGATCGCCACCGGCACCACCACGCCGGTCGAGGTCAACGCGCCCGGCCGCACCGGCCACCACGTCCTCTACACGGTCTGGCAGGCCAGCCACCTCGACCAGTCCTACTACTTCTGCAGCGACGTCAACTTCACCGACGGCGGGCAGACCACCACCACGACCACGCCCACCAGCACCACCACCACGACGACGACCACGACCACCACCACCGACCTCCCGGCACGCGGCTGCTCGGCGACCCTGCGCACCACCTCGCAGTGGAACGGCGGCTTCCAGGCCGAGGTCCGCGTGACCGCCGGGTCCGCCGCCATCACGGGCTGGGCGGTGACCTGGACGTTCGCCAACGGCGAGCGGATCAACTCGATCTGGAGCGCCGCCGCGACCACGAGCGGGACGTCCGTCACCGCGCGCAACGTCGGCTACAACGGCTCACTGGCCGCCGGGGCGAGCACCACGTTCGGCTTCGTCGCCTCCGGCACGCTCGGCACCCCGACGCTGAGCTGCACCGCGTCCTGACCGCGGACCGGCCGGCCGCCCGCCACGGGCGGCCGGCGGTCGTCGGGAGTCCGCTTCCAGCGGCACAGCCGTGGCCGGCCGACAGGCGGCACAGGCCGTGGTCAGGAGGCCGCTTCCAGCGGCAGGCCGGTGCCGCGCCAGGTGGCCGCCAACTCCTCGATCGGCACGTCGAGCGCCTCGCCGAGGCAGACGATCGTGCCGAACCCGGGCGACGGCAGCCGTCCCGTCTCGATCTTGCGCAGCGTCTCCGGCGACACGCCGGCCGCCCGCGCCACCTCCGCCAGGTCACGCCCCGCTCGCGCGCGGCGCAGCAGCGCGCCGAGACGCCTGCCGGCTTCGACCTGCTCGGGCGTGAGGGGTTGGCGGACCATGCGCCCAGGATAGGGTTGGTATTACTATACCGACAAGTGCTAGCGTCTCGGTATTACTATACCGATGGGACGCGAGGTACTCGTGATCGAGCTGAAGACGCCTGCGGAGATCGAACGCATGCACGTCGCCGGGCGCTTCGTGGCCGAGGCGCTCGCCGAGGTCGCCCGCCTCGCCGAGGTGGGCGTCAACCTGCTGGACCTGGAGCACCACGTGCGCGGCATGATCGCGCGGCGCGGCGCGGAGTCCTGCTACTGGGACTACGCGCCGTCGTTCGGGCGCGGCCCGTTCCGCAACGTCATCTGCCTGTCCGTCAACGACGCCGTGCTGCACGGCCTGCCGCACGACTACGTGCTGCGCGACGGCGACGTGCTCAGCGCCGACCTCGCGGTCGGCATCGACGGCTGGGTGGCCGACTCGGCGCGCACCTTCGTCGTCGGCACGCCCGCCGAGGAGGACCTGCGGATCATCCGGGCCACCGAGGAGGCGTTGGAGGCGGCCATCGCGGTCGCGCGGCCGGGCAACCGCCTGGGCGACATCTCGGCGGCCATCTGGTCCGTCGCCCGCGACCACGGCTACCCGGTCAACACCGAGTTCGGCGGCCACGGCATCGGCCGCACGATGCACGAGGACCTCCACGTCTCCAACAAGGGCCGGCCCGGCCGGGGTCTCGTGCTCCGGCCGGGTTTGACCCTCGCGCTCGAACCGTGGTTCACCCGCACGACCGACCGGATCGTCTACGACGACGACGGCTGGACGATCCGCTCGGCCGACGGCTCGCGCACGGCGCACTCCGAGCACACGATCGCCATCACGGACGACGAACCTCTCGTGCTCACCCGGCACGAGGCGTAGAGCCGGACAGGCGGTGCCCCCGCCCGGGTGGCGCCCCCCCGGGG
>NZ_JBHYXZ010000261.1:0-7045 GCF_042752395.1 Actinosynnema sp. NPDC059335
CCCCCTGCCGCCGTGCCCGTCAGATGTACATCGAGTTGGGCTCCAGGCCGCAGAGCACCCGGCCGTACAGTTCGAGGTTGGTGTTCGGGTGCATCAGCGCGTGCAGGTTCAGCGTCTGGATGTCGCGGGAGATGCGCTGGATCGGCACGTCGGAGTAGACCGACGAGCCGCCGCTCGCCGTGCTGACGACGTCGACGGACTCCTTGACCAGGCCCAGGACCCGGCCGAGGGCCGCGCGGGCGGCGACCCGGTCCAGCACCGTCCACGGCTCCCCGGTGGCGGACTTCTCGTCCACGGTGGCGGCGAGCCGGGTGGCGTGGAACTCCGCCTCGTCGGCCTTCAGCGTCGCCTCGGCCAGTTGGAGGTGGGTCAGCGGGGCCTCCCGCTGGCTGGTGTAGTCCGTGTAGGTGATCTTGCGGCCGGGCAGCCGGTCGAGGAACGTCTCCAGCGCCGCCCTGGCCAGCCCCACGGCGCTGCCCGCGAACGCGACGCAGCCGGTGGCGATCATGGGGGCCCGGAAGATCGGCGAGTCGGCGTTGAGCACCGACGCGTACCGGCCCTGGAGGATCGCGACCATCGGCAGCACGCGGTCGCCCGGCACGAACACGCCGCGGGCCACGGTGGTGACGCTGCCGGTGCCGCGCAGGCCGGAGGTGTGCCAGTCGTCCACGATCTCCAGGTCCGACAGCGGGACCAGGGCCATGACCGGCCACTGCGCGCCGCCGTCCGGGGTCGGGGCCATGGCCAGCACGAGCTGCCACCGGCTGTGCAGCGCCCCGCTGATGAACTGCCACCGGCCGTCGACCACGATGCCGCCGTCGCCGGGCACGGCGGTGGCGGTCGGGCTCAGGACGCCGCACACCAGCGCGTCCGGGGTGGAGAACACCTCGTCCTGCACGTGGTCCGGGAACAACCCGGTGAGCCACGCGCAGGTGGACCACACCGCCGAGAGCCACGCGGCCGAGCCGTCACCGCGACCGATCTGGACCAGCGTCCGCAGCATCGTGCCCGCGTCCGCCTCCGCGCCGCCGTACCGCGTGGGCACCCGCATCCGGAAGACCCCGGCCTCCCCCAACGCGGCGAGCACGGCGTCGTGCTGGCGCCGGTTCTCGTCGGCCCACAACGCGTGCTCGCGCAGGAGCGACGTCAGGGCCGACGTCCGGCCCTCGAGGTCGGTCGGGGGCAGGGTTTGCGTGGTCGATGTCATTGCACCCTCCGGGTTGCGCTGGGGATCGTCGTGCGAGGGGGTGGGTCACCGGGTTCGGGCCTGCCACAGGACTCGGGACAGCAGGGGCAGCCGCATCAGGGCGGTGGGCGGGTCGACGAGCCCGGCGACCCGCATGAAGGCCCGCGACACGTCGCTGTCCCTGGTCGCCGCGACCTGGAGCCGGGACATCAGCGCGTTGCCCATCCGGACCTTCAGCGTGCGGCGGCCCTCGACGCCGGGGAAACCCAGGTCGCCGCCCGCCGACATGTCCCACGGCGCGTCGATCGCCCGCGCCAGGTCGCGGAAGTACCGCCGGGCCGGGCTCGGCCCGCGCCCGAGGTGCTCGCGCAGCACGACCGCGCCGATCGCGGCCACGGACAGGCCCTGCGCGTAGATCGGGTTGAAGACGCACGCGGCGTCACCCAGGGCGAGCAGGCCCTCCGGCAGCCGCGCCATCCTCTCGTACCGGCGGCGGACGCTGCTCGGGAAGCGGAAGGTGACCGGCGGGCCCATCGGCTCGGCGTGGCGCACCGACTCGAAGATCGACGGCACCGGCAGGGACCGGACGTAGGCCAGGAAGCCCTCCGGGTCGGTGGGCGGCCGGTCGCCGAGGATCCCGTTGAGGGACACCGAGTAGCGGTCGGGAAGCCGGGCGAACGTCGCGCCGCGCGGGTTTCCGGGCGTGGCCACGGAGATGATCGCGATGCCGTCGCCGATCGGGTCGTGCTCCAGCGGGCCGCGGAAGTCGCAGGTGGTGTAGGTGAGGTCCATCCGCACCTGCTCCTCTTCCACCTGCGGGTAGCCCATCTCCCGCAGCCACCGGGGTGTGCGGGAGCCGCGGCCGGTCGCGTCGACCGTCACGTCGGCCGGGAGCCGCCGTGCCGGTTCGGACCCGTCGCGGTCCTGCACCAGGGCTCCGGTGACGCGGTCGCCGCCCGGCGCCGCGTCGAGCCCGACGACGTCGGTGTTCTCCAGGAACGTCACGTTGGACAGCTCGGCCACGCGGTCGCGCATCCGTTCCTCCAGCCGCCAGCGGCCGGCGGAGATGCACACCAGGTCGGTCTCCACCTTGCGGATGCCGCGGCCGTTGAAGTGCCAGCCGAGGCTGGTGCCGAAGTCGCGCGTCGGCACGCCGGTGTCGGCCAGCTCCTTGGTGAAGCCGGGGAACAGCTCCTCCAGGATCTGCTGCCCCCGGGCCAGCAGGCCGTGGATGTGGTGCCCCTGCGGCACCGCGCGGCGCGGTCCCGTCACGCCGATCAGCCGGTCCCGGTCCACGACCGTCACCTCGCGGTAGAAGTCGGCGAGCACCCTGGCCGCGAACAGCCCCGCCACGCTGCCGCCCAGGACGACCGCCCGGTCCCCGATCCGATCCGTCATGTGGCCTCCCCAGGATGCGGGCTGGATACCAGGAGCGTTACAGCGCGCCACACCGGAAGCACCTTCCAAAGTGCGCCATCACCGCCGGTCGATCCTCCTCGGTGGACGGTTCCGCACGCGACGGACGACCGCTTCGCCGCCCGCGACAGGTGCAGCACTCTGGAAGATCCGACGGGCCGCCCGCCGATCTACCGTGGGACGGATCGTTCGATCGGCGCCGGTCGGTCCCGGACTCCCGCGGCGCCCGTGCCGATCCCCCGGAGTTCACCCACAGGGAGGCTGTGTCCCCATGGCTGAAGCCCAATGCCCCTACGTCCTCGACACCCAGGGCGCCGACACCCACGGGGAGAGCGCCCGTCTCCGCGAGCAGGGCCCGATCGCCCTGGTCGAGCTGCCGGGCGGGGTGCGCGCCTGGTCGGTGCACGACTACGAACTGGCCAAGCAGATCCTGTTGGACGAGCGGTTCTCCAAGAACCCCAGGACGAGTTGGCCCGCCTACATCAACGGCGAGATCCCCCGCGACTGGCCGATGATCAGCTGGGTCGCGATGGACAACATGGCCACCCACGACGGGGCCGGCCACGCGCGCCTGCGGCGGTTGCTGCTCAAGGCGTTCACCACCAGCCGGGTCGAGGCGATGGCGCCGCACATCGACGTGATCGTCCAGGACCTGCTCGACGAGATCGGCGCGGGCGACCCGGACGAGGTGGTGGACCTTAAGTCCCGGTACTGCCAGGCGTTGCCCTCCCGGCTGATGTGCGAGCTGTTCGGCGTGCCCGAGGAGGCGCGGGCCGACGTGCTGCGCGGCGGGCACGTCAACGTGGACACCCGGATCACGCCCGAGGAGGCCGAGGCCAACGTCGACCAGTGGGAGAAGGCGATCGCCGACCTGGTCGCGTTCAAGCACGAGCACCCCGGCGACGACCTGACCAGCGCCCTGATCGCGGCCAAGGAGGAGGACGGCTCGCAGCTGACCGACTCCGAGCTGATCGGCACCCTGCACCTGATGCTGGGCGCCGGTTCCGAGACGATGGTCAACTCGCTGAACTACGCCATCATCGCCGTGCTGTCCGACCGGGACCTGCGCGACAAGGTGATGGGCGGCGAGGTGCGGTGGGAGGACGTGATGGAGGAGACGCTGCGCGTCGAGTGCCCCGTCGCCCACCTGCCCTTCCGGTTCGCCACCGAGCGGTTCGAGCTGGGCGGCGTGACGATCGAGCAGGGCGACCCGCTGATGATCGACTACGCGGCGATCGGCCGCGACCCCAAGCTGCACGGCGAGACCGCCGACGTCTTCGACGCGACGCGCGCCGACAAGACGCACCTGTCCTTCGGGCACGGCGTGCACTACTGCCTGGGCGTGCGGCTGGCCAAGGTGGCCACGCTGGCCATGCTGCCGGCGTTGTTCGAGCGCTACCCGGACATCGAGCTGACCGTCCCGCGCGACCGGTTGGAGCCGCAGGGCAGCTTCATCATGAACGGCCGCAAGGACTGCCCGGTCCGGCTGCGGGGTCGGGTGGCGGCGCATGTCTGACCACGTCCGCGCGACCGCCGGGGTTCCGGTGGAGCCGTTCCGGATCGACGTGCCGCAGTCCGACCTGGACGACCTGCGCGACCGGCTGGCCGCCACGCGCTGGCCGAGCGGGTTGCCCGACGTCGGGTGGGACCGCGGTGTGCCGCCGGGGTACCTCAGGGAGCTGGCCGACTACTGGCGCACCGGCTACGACTGGCGGGCGGCGGAGGCGCGGCTGAACGAGTTCCCGCAGTTCGTGACCGAGATCGACGGCACGAAGGTCCACTTCCTGCACGTGCGCTCCCCCGAGCCGGACGCCGTGCCGATGATCATCACGCACGGGTGGCCGGGGTCCGTCGCCGAGTTCCAGTCGGTGATCGGGCCGCTGACCGACCCCCGCGCGCACGGCGGCGACCCGCGTGACGCGTTCCACCTCGTCATCCCGTCCGTGCCCGGCTTCGGCCTGTCCGGACCGACGAGCGGGCCGGGGTGGGGCATCGGCCGGATCGCGGCCGCGTGGGCGGAGCTGATGCGCCGCCTCGGCTACGACCGGTACATCCCGCAGGGCGGCGACATCGGCGCCTGGATCAGCCTCACCCTGGCCGGGACGGACCTGCCGCACGTGCTGGGCGCGCACGTCAACTTCCTCATCACCGCGCCCCCGGCCGACCCGTCGGCGTTCGCGGGCCTCGGCCCGGTCGACCTCGAACGCCTGGGACTGCTCAAGTCCTTCGTGGACACCGGGTCGGCCTACATGGCGTTGCAGGCCACCAGGCCGCACACGTTGTCCTACGGGCTGACCGACTCGCCGGTCGGGCAGCTGGCCTGGATCGTCGAGAAGTTCCGCGAGTGGAGCGACTCGGCGAAGGTGCCCGAGGACGCGGTGGACCGCGACCAGCTCCTCACCAACGTCATGCTCTACTGGCTGACCGGGACCGCCGGCTCGTCCGCGCAGCTGTACTGCGAGATGGCCGACACCCTGCCGACCTCTCCGACGCCGCCGCCCGAGCAGCCGCCGTTGCCCGTGCCGCTGGGTGTGGCGGTCTTCCCCCGGGACTCGGCGCTGCCGGTCCGCAGCTTCGCCGACCGCGCGTTCCCGAACATCGTGCGGTGGAGCGAGCTGGACCGCGGCGGCCACTTCGCCGCGATGGAGGAACCGGACCTGTTCGTGGCCGAGCTGCGGGAGTTCCGCCGCGCCCTGCCGTCCTGACGGTCGGCGGGCGCACGCGAAGGGGGCGGGGACCAGCGGTCCCCGCCCCCGTGTCGTGACCGGCGGTCAGGAGGTCGGCGTGTCGCGCGGGCAGTTCTGGTACACCGCGAGCTTCCACTCGCCGTCCCGCTTGACGAGGATCCACGACGCCCGGATGGCGTTGGCCTCCGTCAGCTCCGTCTCCCCCGGCGGCAGCACGCCGCCCACGGTCAGCAGCGCGACCGCGCCGGGCGCCAGCGGCTTCAGGTCGATCGGCTGCCCGGTGACGGTCGTGCCCTTGTAGTGGCCCGCGTACGCGGCCGCCATGAACTCGCGGATCTCGGCGCGGCCCCTCTTGTAGACGCCGGGCAGGATCAGGGTCCCGTCCTCGAGGAACAGCTCGGCGAACGCGTCGGCGTCGTGCGCGGCCCACAGCTCGACCATGCGGGCGGGCACGGCCGCGATCAGCGCCTGCTCGTCGGCGACGGTACCTGGGGTGGTGGTCATGGACTTCTCGCTTTCAACGACGGCCCCGCACCGGCACGACGGGGACCTCGACGGATGGACGGGCGGGGCGGTCGCAGCGCGGGGATCCGGCCGTGGCCCGGGGCGGACCGCTCGATCACGCGCCCCCACGCCCTGTCGTGGCCCGCGGCGCTCGACCCCCCACCATGGTCGCGCCCGGGGTGACGGCGGTGCATCTCGGAGGATGCTCGATAACGGCGCCCGTCCCGGTCCGGCCGCGCCCCCCGCGAGCGCGGCGATCCGGGGTCAGACCCGGCTCGCGATGGCGTCCTCGGCCTTGCGGCGGTACTCGTCGTACCGCGCCTTCCGCTCGTTGTCCGGGCAGTCGTCGTCCCACAGCTTCACCGGGCCGATCGAGTGGACCAGCCGCGCCCGCTCGATGCCGTCCGCCGTCGACGGGTCGATCTCCGCGAGCATGTGGTTCCACGTCTTCGGCAGCCGCAGCCAGCTCCCGTGCAGGGTGCGGTTCAACGCGTCCTGGTCGGTGAACCGGGCCTCGGCCGCGTGCCGCCTGACGTACTCGAAGCAACGCTCCGTGACGGCCCGGTCCCGCCAGGCCGGCAGGTCGATCAGCAGCACCCCGGCGTTGAAGTAGGGCGCGTCCGGGTCGAGGTCCGGGTACCCCGCCAGTCCGGGCAGCCCGCCCATGTCGGACAGCCTGCCCGCGTGCGCGTCCCGCACCGCGCCCAGGACGTTGCCCCGCAGGTCGAGGTCGAACAGCTCGCGCAGCGACCCGGCGCACAGGATGTCGCAGTCCAGGTACAGCAGGCGTTCGACGTGCCAGGGCAGCAGGCGTGGCAACAGCAGGCGCAGGTAGGTCGCCCTGCTGACGTAGCCGAACTCGTCGACCGTGGACACGGGCAGGTCGTCCAGCCGCACGTCCGGGTCGAGGATGGTGACCCGGGCCCGGTCCCCCACCTGCGACGTGACCCGGTCCCTCATCTCCGCCGTCACGTCGGGGGCCACCAGGAGCCAGAGGGCGACGTCGGGCGAGCGGTGGTGGTCGAGGACCGACTCGATGGCGGCGTGCGCGTGGCGCCCGTACGCCGAGTCGAAGGTGAAGGCGATGTCCATGCGGTACCTCAGATCATCGGCGAGGTGACGGTCTGTGATCGGACGGTAGCCGGCGCGAGGTGGGCGGGCATCTCTCAGGATGCGCTCCTGGCACGTCCGCCCCGGGCGGGGGGGGGGCGCGACGCGCCCCGCCCCCCGCGGGGGGGCCCTCGCGCCCCGC
>NZ_JBHYXZ010000262.1:0-2867 GCF_042752395.1 Actinosynnema sp. NPDC059335
ACACCACCCCCCCCCTCCCACACACACTCTGGGTTTGTGTGGGGGGGTTGTTTTTTGTTTAACCGAGACTGGGGTCAGGCCCATCCGGACCGACGACAACCCGGCGTCGTCCGGCCGGAAGTCGACGTCGACCCAGTAGTTGGCGCCGTTGCCGGAGATGCGCGGGAACCCGCTGCCGGGGACGTACACACCGGACGCCTCGCCTCCCTCCGAGGCCAACGGCGGTGAAACGACCGTCCTGCCCCACAGGAAGTACTGCTCGTTGAACGAGTACCGCCCGTCGGACACGGTGTAGGAGGCGACGTAGGTCTCGCCGCTCACGATGGCCACGGGCTCGGCGAACCTCAAGGTCTGCCAGCCGGTGTCGGTCTCCCCGGTGAACGTGCCGGTCGCGATCCGCACGCCGGACGATGTCCACAGGGAGCCCGTGTGGGTGCCGGTGCTGCCGTCGCTCTTGTGGAACCTCACCCCGTCCACCCAGCCGTCACGCGTCGAGGAGAACCGGATGCCCAGCTCGTACGCGCCGGAGTCGGTCAGGGACCGGGAGGTCGGCACCGCCGCGGCGCTGAACAGCGAGCACGGGCAGTCCGTCGTCGGGACCGTGGTGAAGCTCCAGGTGTCCATCGCCGCCATGGTGTTGCCGTTGACGTCGGCGACCTGCACCCGGGCCTGGTACCGGGTGCCGGGCTTGAGGGCGCCGTTCGCGGTCCAGGTCAGGGTCCTCCGGTCCGCCGAGGCGGTGGAGGACCCGTGCAGGAACCCGCCCGAGCTGTCGAGCAGCGTGATGACCGCCGACAGCGGGTCGACCGGCTCGCTGAACCCGAGGGTCAACGGCTGGTCGAGCGCCACGTCCGTCGTGCCCGCGGCGGGCGTGCGGCTGTCGAGCGTGGGGCGGGTGGAGTCGCCGTTGAGGCTCGTGCGGTACACGGGGGCGACCCAGTAGTTCGACGCGGCGTGCCCGGCGGTGGGGAACCCGCCCCCGTAGCGGTACAGCCCGTTGGGGCTCGACGGGCTGTCCGGCGGCACGCTGATCGACCCGAAGGTCATCGGGTGCTGCACCTCGAAGTACCGCTGCGTGACCCCGTAGCGGCCGCTGGGCGCGAAGTAGGACGCCACGTACGTGGTACCGGCCTCCACGGGCACCGGTTGCGCGAACATCAGGGTCTGCCACCCGGTCGTGGTCTCGTTGGCGAACGTGCCGGTCGCCAGCAGCGTCCCCGTGGACGTCCAGAACGACCCGGTGTGCCAGCTGCCGCCGCCCACGCCCTTGAAGAACCGGACGCCCAACACCTCGCCCCGGCCCGCGAACCGGACCTTGACGCCCAGTTCCACCGGCTGCGTGTCCTCGACGGTGGGCACGGCCGGGCTGAAGTAGTCGTCCCACAGCGTGCACGGGCACTCCGTCCGGCGTTCCGCGCCGGTGATGAACCGCCAGATGTAGGTGCCGGACTGGTTGCCCGCGGCGTCACGCGCCCGCACCGTCGCGATGTACGGCGTGGTGTAGGTCAACGCGTTCCAGGGGGTGAACTGGACGGTTCTGCCGCCGCTCTGGACGGACGTCTGGCCGGTCACCGTGCCGGCGGCGCCGAACAGCGTGAACTCCACCGAGTTCGGCACGACCGGTTCGTCGAACGTCGCGGTGAGCTGGGGCCGCGTGCCGACGCTGCCGGCGCCGTCGACCGGGGTGGTGCCGAGCACGTAGGGAACCCTGGTGTCCGCGCCGGGCTCGGGCGCCCAGACCAGGTCGACCCAGTAGTTCGCGTCGGACGGGGAAGCGGTGTCCGGGAAGCCGCCGCCCTGCCGGAACACGCCGTTGGCGCCGTCGACCCCGGTTCCGAGGCCGGTCAGCGGCTCCAGGTAGCGCGACTCCCGGAAGTAGTCGCGGTCGTAGGAGTACTGCCCGCGGGGCGCCAGGTAGGAGGCGACGTAGGTGGTGTCGCGGGTCACCCGCACGGGCTCCGGGAGGACCAGGGTCTGCCAACCGCTCGCGGTCTCGTCGCGGAACGTGCCGGTCGCGAGCAGCGCCCCGGCGGAGGTCCAGAGGGAGCCGGTGTGCGTCCCGGTGTTGGTCCGCGCCTTGTGGAACCGGATGCCCCGCACGTACCCGTCGGACGTCGCGCGCCACTTCACGCCCAACTCGACCGGCGCGTAGTCGGTCGAGGTCGCCGCCGGCACGTCGGAGTCGGACCACAGCCCGCACGGGCAGACCCGGGCCTCGACCGACGTCTGCGCGGCCGCCTCGTCGATCACGGCGTCCGCCGAGTCCAGGGCCCGGACCCGCAACTGCGCGGTCCCCGAGGTCGCGGGTGTGAACGTGTGGCTCCAGTTCACCTGCCCGGCGCGCCACGAGGCCGCGCGCCACGCCACACCGCCGTCGGTCGACACCTCGACCGCGTCGATCGCGCCCTCGTCGGTGACGGTGCCCGCGAACGTGTAAGGCTCGCCCACCTTCGCCGTCGGCGGGACGTCGGTGAACCCGGTCGAGGTCGCGGCGACCGCCACCGACCCGTGCGACCCGACCGGCACGACCGCCAACGCCGAGGCGAACACGGCGACCGCCAGTAATCGAGCCGCCGCCGTGCCGGCCCTGTTCCGTGTCGGAACACTGGACAACATGCAACCCCACCATTGCCCGCAGAGCCTCGGTCGGCCCCGGTTCACTGCCGGAGATCGGGCGACGGCAGCGCGCCGTTACCGCGTTAGGCCCAATGCGGTGCGCGATAGTCCTTGTGGTGCAAGGAGTTGCCGGCGTGGACCGCGTTCCTGCGGAGAGCGCGGCGAACCGGCGCCCCGGGGGCCCCGCGGGGGCCCCCCGCCCCCCCCCCCGCCTAGAAAAACCTGCGCGGTGGGTGCTTTTGCCCCCGCCC
>NZ_JBHYXZ010000262.1:2877-6652 GCF_042752395.1 Actinosynnema sp. NPDC059335
TGTGTTGTAGGTTTGGGGGGCGTGGCGGTGGTGCGTGTGTGTCGGGTGGCACACGGGGCGGCGGCGCGCCGGGGGCCCCGCCGCCCGCCCGTCCACTCAGGACGATCGACGTGCGGTGACGAGGAGTCGCCCGTCGCCGACCGCGTACGGTTCGCCCGTCGGGCCGGCGAACAGCCCGAAGTCGCCGAACCCGTTGACCGACAACAGGTCGAGCACCTGCGCCACCGTGTGCACGTGGTGGACCGCGGTCACGTCGAGTTCCTCCGGGCCGCGGGTGAACCGGTAACGGCTGAGCAGGCGGCTCCCGGCGACGTCGTATTCGCTGGTCGCGAGGACGGTGATGTCGCCGGTCCGCATGGTCCGCGGCTCGGCCCGGAAGCCGGGCAGCACCGACTCGGCGGCCGTGGCGACGTCGACGACCAGGCCGCCGCCGGGCCGGACGGCGTCGGCCAGCGCGGCCGCGAACCGCCGCAGTCCGTCCGGCTCCAGGTAGCCGAAGCTGTTGCCGAGGCAGACCGCGGCGTCGAACCCGCCGTCGCGCGGGACGTCCCGCATGTCGGCGTGGACGAACTCGACGTCGAGGCCCGCGGCGGCGCGCCGGGCGTGCCCGATCGCCTCCGCGGACAGGTCGACCCCGGTCACGCGGTGCCCGCGCCGGGCGAACTCCAGGCTGTGCCGCCCGCTGCCGCACGGCACGTCCAGGACGCGCGAGCGCGGCGCGAGGCCCAGGCGTCGCTCGACGAAGTCCACTTCCTCGACGGTGACCTCCGGCGGCACGGCGCGCCGCCAGAACTCGTTGGGCAGTTCGGTGAAGAAGTCCACGTACCAGGTGGACGAGGGTTTTTCGGACATGGGGAAGCTCCCTGTGGTGCATCGGCTCTGGTCAGGGCGATGTCACCGGGCGACCCGGGCCGTCATGCGGCCTCGGTGCGGTGGCCCGGTGCGAGGCTCCGGGCAGCCATGGCTTCCTCCACGGTCAACGGTCACCCGGACGGTAGCAGGAGTCGGCCGGGTGGGTGCACGGGTTTTCCGTGCGACCGCCACCGCGCGACCCGGCCGCGCCGCGCCTCCTGGCCTTGCCTTCCCGGCCGCGCCTCCCTGATCGCGCCTCCCTGATCGCGCCTTCCCGACCGCGCCTTCCCGGCCGCGCCTGCCGTGCGCGACTTGCATGCCATGCCCGTGCCCGTGCCGGGCGCACCGTGCCTCCCCGGCTGTGCTGGACCGTGCCTGCCGTGCCGCGCGTGCCTGGCCGGTCGGTGCGCGTCGTCGGGCGTTCCGTCACCCGGACGGGTTCCGCCGCGCCCGGTCCTCGGCGGCGTCGAGCGCCGGCACGAGCGGTGCGAGGGTGGTGCGGATCAGGTCGGGCAGCGAGCCGGCCGGCACGACGAGCCCGCCGGCCGCTGAGCCGGGCCGGGCCCAGCGTTCGAGCGCGATCCCGACCGCGGCGGCGACGCTCGCCGCCAGGACCCGCGGCGTGTCGGAGTCGGTGTCGCCCAGGCGGTGGGCGATCGCCTCGGCGAGGGGGTGCTCGATCGCGCCCGCGGTGCCGACGAACGCGTGGCGCAGCGCGGGACGCGTGGTGATCAGCAGCAACGCGTCGCGGTGCCGCTCGCCCGGGTCGGTGTACTGCGCCACGATCGCCTCGACCACCGCGTGGGCGAGACGGTCGCCGACGGGGCGCGCGGCCACCGCCGCGGCGATCCCGGCCTCCCGCTCGGCGGTGACGGCGGCGACGATCGCCTGCTCCCGGCTGGAGTAGTAGTTGTTGTAGGTCCTCGGCGAGACGCCGGCCGCCTCGGCGATGTCGTCCACGCGCACGTTCTCGGGTCCGCGTTCCAGGGCCAGTCGCAGCGCCGCCTCGCGCAACGCCTCCCTGGTGGCCTGCTTCTTCCGTTCGCGCAGCCCGGTCCGCCGTGTCGTCACGCGGCCAGCATCCCAGCTTGAGGTGCGTCCGCGCAAACTTGCGTGCACGCACTTTTTCCGCCTAGCCTCGGTGGCACCACAGAGACGAGGAAGGACCGAGCCGATGCGTGGCAAGGGGATCGCGTACGACACGGGCTTCGTGACCAACGGTCGCAACTCCCGCGAGAGCTTCGACCCGGACGTCGTGCGGCGCGAGCTGACCATCATCCGCGACGACCTGCACTGCACCGCCGTGCACGTCGTGGGCGGCGATCCCGAGCGGCTGGAACTGGCCTCCCGGTGCGCCGCCGACCTGGGGCTGGAGGTGTGGTTCTCGCCGTACCCGCTCGACCTGACGAGCGCGGAGGTGCTGTCGCTGTTCACCGACTGCGCGCAGCGGGCGGAACGACTCCGGCGGGACGGGGCCGAGGTGGTGTTCGTCGCCGGCGTCGAACTGAGCATCATGAACCGGGGCTTCCTGCCCGGCGAGACCCTGGAGCGGCGGTTGGAGCTGCTGCTGAGCCGGCCGGAGGGCCGGGCCGAGCGGATGGCCGAGGCGGGCGCCCGCCTCGACGACTTCCTCCGCGAGGCCGTCCCCGCGGTCCGCGCGCGGTTCGGTGGCCGGGTGACCTACGCCTGCATCCCGTTCGAGCGGGTCGACTGGGCGTTGTTCGACATCGTGTCGGTCGAGCTGATCCGCTCCGCGGAGGTCGCCGACCGGTACCGGGAAGCGGTGCGCGGGCTCGTGGCGCAGGGCAAGCCGGTCGCGATCACCGGGTTCGGCACCGCCACCTGGCGCGGCTCGGGCGACGTGGCCCCGCGCAGCATGGAGATCGTCGAGCACGACGAGGCCGGCAACCCGGTCCGCCTGACCGGCGACTACGTCCGCGACGAGGAGGGCCAGGCCGCCTACCTGCGCGAGCTGCTGGAGATCTTCGACGCCGAGGGGGTGGACAGCGCCTTCGCGTACCTCTTCGCCCTCTACAGCCACCCGCACCGCCCGGACGACCCGAGGCGCGACCTCGACCTGGCGAGCTTCGGCGTCGTCAAGGTCCTCGAGGGCCGCAACGGCGACACCTACCCGGACCTGCCGTGGGAACCGAAGGCAGCCTTCGCCGCGCTGGCCGACCACTACCGCGGCTGACGCTGCCGCAGCCGACCACTACCGTGGCCGACGCTGCCGCAGCTGACCACTGCCGGGGCTGACCACGGGCGACAGCGCCCCGCCCCGTCGATCCCGCCGGTGGTCCGGCCGTCGCGTCCGACCTCCGGCGGAAGCGGGTTCCGGAACCGCCGTTCGGGGTACACGAGCGCCATGAGCGCTGAAGACCTGAACTCGTACGCCGACCCCCAGGGCACCGGGTCGCCCGACGCCGTCGAGGACGACCCGGCGGCGTTGAACAGCGCCGAGGACCTGGACGAGGACCGCCTCCGCAAGGACCCGCTGGAGGCGGGGATGGACCCGCCCGAGCACTGGTCCGGCGTGACCAAGTACGGCATGACGCCGTGGGAGGAGTCCCACCCCCGCCCGCTGGACCAGCGGCTCGCCGAGGAGCAGCCCGACGTCGAGCCCGGCGCGCCCGCGCCCGAACCGGTCGACCGGGGCGAGCCGTCGGACCTGGGCGATCCGTCGGAGCCCGGCGAGGACGTGGCGAGCTTCGACGCCGACGCGATCTCGCAGGACGAGCCGGAGTTGGTGCGCACCGACCAGCCGGAGGAACTGGTGCGCGCCGACCCGGACACGCTGTCGCGCGAGGAGGAGATCCGGGCCGAGGCCGTGGGCCGCGGCCAGGCGGCCGACGACTACTGACCGCCCGGTCCGGCCTCCGCGACCCCGGGGCCGGGGCCGGCGCGCCGCGCGGCGCCGGGGCGC
>NZ_JBHYXZ010000263.1:0-6626 GCF_042752395.1 Actinosynnema sp. NPDC059335
GCCTATTTGGTTGGGTGTGGTGGGCTGGGTCTGTTTTACACTCGCCCGCCGGGGCCGCCCCCGGGGCGGGCCGCTGGGGGGGGCGCGCGCTGACGGCCGACTTCGTGGAGCGCTTCGACCTGCCGGTGAAGATCGGCGCGCCGCTCGCGGTCGAGCCGACCGACGTGCTGCCGCGCGTCGAGGCGCGCCGGCTGGACCGCTGCGAGCAGGTCGCGGTGGTCGCCGCCCGCCAGGCGTGGGCGGACGCGGGCTTCGGCGACGACGACGTCGACCCCGAGCGGCTCGGTGTCGTGGTGGGCACCGGCATCGGCGGCGCGATGACGCTGCTCGACCAGGACGACCTGATCGAGGCGTCGGGCCTGCGCAAGGTGTCGCCGCTGACCGTGCCCATGCTCATGCCCAACGGTCCGGCCGCGCACGTCGGCCTGGACCTGAAGGCCCGCGCGGGCGTGCACGCGCCGGTGTCGGCCTGCGCGTCCGGCGCCGAGGCGCTGGCCTGGGCGTACCGGATGCTGAAGTCGGGCGAGGCGGACGTGGTCGTGGCCGGTGGCGCGGAAGCGTGCATCACCACCATCACCATGGCCGGGTTCATCCAGGCCCGGACCATGAGCACCCGCAACGACGACCCGGAACGCGCGTCGCGCCCGTTCGACGTCAACCGGGACGGGTTCGTGCTCGGCGAGGGCGCCGGGATCATGGTGTTGGAGCGCGAGGACTTCGCCCGCGCCCGCGGCGCCCGGATCTACGGCAGGCTCGCGGGCATCGGCACCAGCTCCGACGGCCACCACATCACCGCGGCCGACCCGGAGGGCATCGGGCAGTCCCGGGCCATCGCGAAGGCGATCCGCACCGCGGGCGTCGACCCGGCCGACGTGGGCCACGTCAACTGCCACGCGACGTCCACCCCGGTGGGCGACGTGATCGAGCCGCAGGCCGTGCGCCGGGCGGTGGGAGACCACCCGGTGCTGACCGCGCCCAAGGGCAACCACGGCCACCTGCTGGGCGCCTCGGGCGCGGTGGAGGCGATCACCACGCTGCTGTCGGTCCGCGACGGCATCGTGCCGCCGACGCTGAACCTGGAGAACCAGGACCCGAAGGTGCAGCTGGAGGTCGTCACCGGCGAGCCGCGCAAGATCGACCTGATCGCCGCGGTCAACAACTCGTTCGGGTTCGGCGGGCACAACGTCTCGCTCGTCTTCACCCAGGCCTGAGCACTCCGGGCCCGACGTCTCACGAGGAGCTTCGCGATGACTGCCCTTGCGGCCCGACCGGTGGACCCCGGGGCGGACGGCGGGACCGACCCGCGCGACCCGGAGGTCCGGCTCGCGCAACTGCTCGACCCGGGGTCGATCGCGCCGCTGCGGCCCCGCGACGGCAGCGGCATGGTCGCCGTGCGCGGTCGGATCAACGGCGCGAAGGTCGTGGCCTACTGCAGCGACGCCACGCGCATGGGCGGCGCGTTGGGGTCCGAGGGGTGCGGGCACATCGTGGAGGCGATCGACATCGCGGTGCGCGAGCGCACCCCGGTGATCGGCGTCTGGCACTCCGGCGGCGCGCGGCTGCCGGAGGGCGTGGAGTCGCTGGACGGCATGGGCCGGATGTTCGCCGCGATGATCCGGGCGTCCGGTCGGGTGCCGCAGATCTCCGTGGTGGTCGGCCCGGCGGCGGGCGGCGGTGCGTACGGCCCGGCGCTGACCGACGTGGTGATCATGGCCCCGGCCGGCAAGGTGTTCGTGACCGGGCCGGACGTGGTCCGGTCGGTGACCGGCGAGCAGATCGACATGGACGGGCTGGGCGGCGCGGAGGCGCACGGGCGCAAGTCCGGCGTCGTGCACGTGGTCGCCGACGACGAGCCGGACGCCTACCGGCGGGCGCGGCGGCTCACCGGCCTGTTCGCCCAGCCGGGCGTGTTCGACCTGCACTCGGTGCCCGACGGCGACGACCTGCGCGCGCTGCTGCCGGAGCAGCCGCAGCGGGCCTACGACGTCAAGCCGCTGGTGCGCGCGATCCTGGACGACGACTCGTTCGAGGAACTGCAGGCGAAGTGGGCGGCGAACATCGTGGTCGGTCTGGGCCGGCTCGGTGGCCGCACGGTCGGCGTGATCGCGAACAACCCGATCCGCAAGGGCGGCTGCCTGGACTCGCTGTCGGCGGAGAAGGCGGCGCGGTTCGTGCGCATGTGCGACGCGTTCGGCGTGCCGCTGCTGGTGCTGGTGGACGTGCCGGGCTACCTGCCGGGCGTCGGCCAGGAGTGGGACGGCGTGGTGCGGCGCGGCGCGAAGCTGCTGCACGCGTTCGGCGAGGCCGTCGTGCCGCGGGTGACGCTGGTGACCCGCAAGTCGTACGGCGGCGCGTACATCGCGATGAACTCGCGGTCGCTGGGCGCCACGGCGGTGTTCGCGTGGCCGATCGCCGAGGTGGCCGTGATGGGCGCCAAGGCCGCGGTCGGCATCCTGCACCGCAAGAAGCTGGCCGCCGTGCCGGACGAGGAGCGGGAAGCGCTGCACGCCGAGCTCGTGGCGGAGCACGAGCGGATCGCGGGCGGCGTGGACCGCGCGATCGCGATCGGCGTGGTGGACGAGGTCGTGGAGCCGACGCGGACGCGGCGCAAGCTCGCGGAGGCCCTGGCGGCGGCGCCCGCCGGGCGGGGCGCGCACGGCAACATCCCGCTGTAGGCGGGACCGGTGTGGGTGGGGTCGTTCCGTCGGGGGGCGACCCCACCGCCGTGTCAGCAGGCGGTGAACTGGGACGTGGAGCCCTCGGTGCCGAGGTCGACCCGCAGCGCGTCGCGGTCCACCTGCAGCGGGTAGACCACGCGCCAGTGGATGCAGTCGGCCTGGAGGTCGGCGGGCGCCTTGGCGACGTCCTGCGTGCTGGTGAACGTCATGAGCACCCGCAGCCTGGTCGGTGACACCGACTCCACCCGGTGCACCAGGATCGACCCGTCGCGCGAGCTCTCGTAGTCCGAGAGCCACCGCGACTTCGGCGTCTGGCCCACCCGGTGCGCGGTCACGGTCTTGGCCCACTGCTCGTAGTCGTGGTCGTTGATGGCGTCGAAGAACTGCTGGAGCACCTCGCGCACGCGCTCGCCGTCCGGGTGCTGCGCCGCGTCGGCGCTGAGCCGCACCGTGCCGCTGCCCGGCTGCGCGCTGCGCGGCACGGGCTCCGACGACCCCGAAGCGGTCGCCACGACCTCGTCGCCCGGCACGACCGCGGGCCGCTGGTAGACCTCGCGCGCCAGCACGCCGACGCCCGCCGTCGCGGCGGCGACCAGCAGCACGGCGGGCAGCACGAGTCTCGCGGACACCTCAGGAGCGTGCCACAACCCCCGTCCGCGCCCGGAACCACCCGTACGGCCCAGCGGTTGCCCCGAACGATGCGGTTCAACCCGACGGACACGGCTACCGACAATGGTCACGACGTGAAGCCGAAGCCCCTTTCCCACCACTTTGCGGGTTCATCGGAGCAAAAATCGCGTCCGAACGTCGCAGACCACGACGCGACAACGGTCCGTGACCGAACCCGCAATTCAGCGGACAAAGAAGAAAACCCCAGGTCGCCACGCCGCAAACCGATGAACGATCGCGTTTCGTTTAGATGTTGTTCGCCTGCCGTTTCCGCTGCATCGAGTGCTCAAACATGACGATCGGGTGAACCTTGCGAACCTGAGTCCACCGGCAGTGTCAATCCGAGGAAAACTCATTAGCTCGTACGGACGACGACACCCCCCGAAATGGTGGATTGGCTTCACCGGCGTCGTCGTGCGGGAATATGCCGGTCGAAGAAATTGCAAGGAGGCGAAATCCGGTGGATCTCCGCTATGAGGCGTACTGCTTCGCGGACCGTCTCTTCTACGACGTCCAAAGCCACGCGGAAACCGCCGACGACGATTTCTCGCAGGTGCTGCCGGCGCTGCCGGAGGGGTGGTCGCAGGGCGACCGCAACATCTGGCGGCACACCTACCCGCGGGACGTGCCCCTGCCGAAGCAGGGCTGGAAGATCCACGTCTCGGCGACCGTGCTGAACGCGGGCGAGGTCCTGCTGAAGTCCTACGAGTACCTGGTGGCCCGCCGCATCCCGTTCAAGTACCTGCGCACCAGGTCCATCGTGCTGGCCCGCAACTCGAAGTACGCGCCCCGTGAAGGCAGCGGCAAGCTCATCACGATCTACCCGGCCGACGAGTCCCAACTGGAGTCGACGCTGCGGGAGCTGTCCGACATTCTCCGGGGCCAGCCGGGCGCCTACATCCTGAGCGACCTCCGCTACGGCGCCGGCCCGTTGTTCGTCCGCTACGGCGGGTTCGTCGAGCAGTGGCTGGAGAAGGACGGCAAGCGCGTGCTGGCCATCGAGGGCCCGGACGGCACGCTCGTGCCCGACCAGCGCAAGCCGACTTTCTGGACACCGGAGTGGGTGAAGATCCCGGCGTGCCTGGAGGAGCACCTGGCCGTGCGCCGGGCGGGCAGCGCGGACGAGTTCCCCTACCGGGTGCTCCGCTCGCTGCACTTCTCCAACGGCGGCGGCGTGTACGAGGCGATCCGCAAGTCCGACGACCGGCGGGTGGTGCTCAAGGAGGCCAGGCCGCACTCGGGCCTGGACCGGCTGAACGTCGACGCGGTCGCCCGCCTGCACCGCGAGCACGAGATGCTGGAGCTGGTCGCGGGCGTCCCGGGCGTGCCCGAGGTGTTCGAGCGCTTCACGGCGTGGGAGCACGAGTTCATGGCCATGTCCGAAGTGCCCGGTCGCCCGCTCGGCCAGTGGCTCGGGCAGCACTACCCGCTCACCCACCACGAGGTCTCCGACGAGGCGGTCGCCGCCTACACCGAGCGCGCGCTGAAGATCATCGCCGACGTCGAGCGGATCATCGGCGACGTGCACGCCCGCGGCCTGGTGTTCTGCGACCTCCACCCGCTCAACATCCTGGTGGACGACGACGACTCGATCTCGCTGATCGACTTCGAGCTGGCGTTCCGCGTCGAGGAGGACAAGAAGCCCACGCTCGGCTCGCCGGGCTTCCAGGCGCCGCCGGACCGCAGCGGCTTCGAGATCGACGAGCACGCCCTCGCCGCGCTGCGCCTGTACGTCTTCCTGCCGCTCATCACCATCCTCGAACTCGCGCCGGTGAAGCTGCGGACCCACGTCGACTTCGTCCGGCGCCGGTTCGGCCTGTCCGACGAGTACTGCGCGAAGATCCTCGCCGGCATGGAGCGCCGCGTCGACCCGCCGACCGAGTCGCCCACGACCGCGCTGGACGCGCCGGAGCCGGAGCTGCCGGTGGTGCTCAAGATGGTCGCGGCGGCGATCCTGGCCAGCGCCACCCCGCAGCGCGACGACCGGCTGTTCCCCGGTGACGTGGAGCAGTTCGAGACCGGCGGCGCCACCTTCGGCTACGGCGCGGCGGGCGTGCTGCACGCGCTGGACGTCACGGGTCAGGGCCGGTTCCCCGACCACGAGCGGTGGCTGCTGGAGGCCGTGCGCCGCGACCCGCCGAAGGAGCCCGGCTTCTTCAGCGGCGCCCACGGCATCGCATACGTGCTGGAGGAGTTCGGCCACCACGACCTCGCGGGCGAGTTGGTCCGCTCCTACGCCGCGATGGTGCCCGACACCGAGGACCACGGTCTCGGCTCCGGCCTCGCGGGCATCGCGCTCAACCTGCTGCACTTCGCCGGCACGCGCGACGACGAGACCTACGCCGAGCAGGCGCTCCAGCTGGCCGAGCGCCTGGACACCGCGCTGGCGAACGTCGAGCCGCCCGGTGACAAGGCCCGCGCGGGCCTGGACCACGGCTGGTCCGGTCCCGCGCTGCTGTTCCTGCGCCTGTTCGAGCGCACCGGCGACCGGCACTGGCTGGACGTGGGCGTCAAGGCGCTGGAGCGCGACCTGGCCGAGACGATGATCGCGTTGGACGGCTCGACGCAGGTCCGGGACGGCACCGCCCGCACCCTGCCCTACGTCGGCACCGGCAGCGCGGGCATCGCCCTGGTGCTCAACGAGTTCCGCCTGGTCGAGCCGGACCTGCCGGTGCTGGAGAAGCTGCCGGACCTGCTCAGCGCCACGACCGGCGAGTTCGTCATCCAGCCCGCGCTGATGCTGGGCCGGGCCGGTCTGCTGGCCACCCTCGTGCACACCGGTGGGCCCCGGCGCGCGATCGACCGGCACCTCGCCTCGCTCTCCTGGCACGCCATCCCCTACCAGGGCGGACTGGCGTTCCCCGGCATCCAGCTCCGGCGGTTGTCGATGGACCTGAACACCGGTGGGGCGGGCGTGCTCCTGGCGCTCGGCACCCTCGCGAACGGCACCCCGATGTTGCCGTTCCTCAAAGCCCCGGCCCTCGCGGGTCGGTAGCAGTACCCCGATCCAGTCCCCCCGACCAAGGAGTTACCACCATGGACTTCATCCTCGACCTGCAGGACCTGGAGACCCCCGAGGCCGCTTCCAACGCGATGGCGTCGGGCGGCAGCAGCAGCGGTGGCGGCGGCAGCACCTCCGCCTCCGGCCTGTCCCTGCTGGGCTGCGGCGCGCACTCCACCGTCAGCCTCGTGATCTGCTAGTTCGACTCGCAACTCCGCTGCACCCCGGGTGAGCGGCGCAGTCGAAGTGCGCCGCTCACCCGTTACCCAGGGGGGTTC
>NZ_JBHYXZ010000264.1:0-6602 GCF_042752395.1 Actinosynnema sp. NPDC059335
GCTAACGGGGCCCGGGCGGGGGTGCCCGCCCCCACTCCCCCCCCCCCCGGGGTTGGGGGGGGTTGGGGGCCGCGGGGGGGGGTGCGGCCCCCGCGGGGGTCACGCACCACGGCCAGCACACCGGCCAACGCCCGCGCCACCGCCGTGCCCGGCTCCGCGGCCCGCGACTGGGCCATCCGCACGGCGCGCACCGGCGCGCCGCCCACCAGCCGCACCACGTCGTCCGGCGCGCCGGTGAAGTCCTCCAGCTCGACGCCCACCCCCAGCTCCGCCAGGTAGCGCAGGTTGTCGGCCGCCTCGCCGCGGTCGCCGAACAACGCCTGGGCGGGCGCACCCAACCGCAGCGACGACGCCGGCGACCCGGTGCGGGACAGCACGTCGCGCACGACCGCGTGCAGGTCCGGGTCCGCCGCCTGGCCCGGCGTCAACGCCCACCGCACCGGCACGTCCCGCCACGACCGCGCCTGTTCGCACGCCACCCCCAACGCCCACGCGCCCAGCGGCACGATCAGCCCGGTGTCCTCGGCCGGCTCCAGGCACCGCTCGTGCGGCAGGGCGCCCAGCGTCGGGTGGTCCCACCGCAGCACCGCCTCGGCCGACTCGACCCGCCCGTCCGCCAGCCGCACCACCGGCCGGTACAGCACCCGCAGCTCGCCGTTCTCCCACGCGCCGGGCATGGTCGCGGCCAGGCCGAACGCGCGCCGGTCGCGCTCGTCCTGCGCGCGGTCGGACAGCTCCCACTGCCGGCGCCCGTGGCCCTTGGCGCGCCGCAACGCCAGGTCCGCCGCGTCCAGCACCTGCTCCGGCGTGGCGTCGGGCGGCGGCCGGTGCACCACGCCCGTGGTCGCCGACACCGCCACCCGCCGGCCGCCCGAGTGGAACGGCGCGGACAGCAGGTCGTTGATCCGCCGCACCATCGTCACCACGTCCGGCGTGGTCGGGCCGTTGCGCACCAGGACGGCGAACTCGTCGTGCCCGAACCGGGCCACCATCGCGTCCTCGTCGGCCACCACCACGCCCAGCCGGCCGGCGACGACCTTGAGCACGTGGTCGCCGACGTCGCGGCCGAGACCGCCCGCGATCCGGGAGAAGCCGTCCAGGTCCAGGTGGAACACGGTGACCCCGGTGTCCGGGTCGGCCGTGCGCAGCGCCTGCTCCAGCCTGCTGGTGAAGAACTGCCGGTTGGGCAGCCTGGTCAGCACGTCGTGCAACGCCTGGTCGTTGAGCTGGCCCTGCAGCAGGTTGACGTCGGTCGCGTCCTCCGCGAGCACCATGACCTCGGCCCGGCCCTCCACCGCCGGCAGCGCGGCCAGCGTGAGGATCACCCACGCCGGCTCCCCGTCGGCGCGCGACAACTGGCGCGGCTGGCTGATCGACGACGGGTCGCCGTCGGCGAGCCGGTCGAAGTCGGCCCGCAGCGCGACCCGCTCGTCGGGGTGCGCCAGGTCGAACAGCGACATCCCGACCAGGTCGGCGTCCGGCCGGTCCACGATGCGGGCCAGCGCCGCGTTGGACCGCACCAGCGTGCCGTCCGCCGTCGCGGTCGCGATGCCGGTGGACAGGTGGTGCTCCACCAGCTCGAACCTGGTCCCGCTGTGCCGGACGGCCGCCTGCGCCTCGCGCAGCGCCTGGTAGAGCGAGCGGCCCAGCTGCTCCTGCTGGGCGAGCACCGAGGCGCGGACGCGGTCCACGAACCCGGCCGCGAGCGCGGCCACCACCTCGGCCACCCGGTCGCGCAGCCGGTCCGGCGGCGCGAGACCCGGCACGCCGAGCAGACCCTTGCCGACGACCTCCACCGACACCCGCAGCGACTCGGCCGTGGTGCAGTTCAACGCCACCAGCGACTCGGCGACCTCCAGGCCCGCGCGCCGCGCCGGCGACTCCGCGGCCACCGCGGCGCACAGCCGCTCGACCAGCCCGAGCAGCTTGCGCTCCAGCTCGGCGTGGGACACCGGGACGAACGTGCCGGAGGCGAGCACGTAGGCCCACTTCTTCGCGAGCCGGGCGCGGGCCCGCAGCCCGTCCGCGCCCCGGGGGAGCGGAGCGCTCACCGACGGCCGCCCGACGCCGTCGCGCGGCCGGGCTTGCGGCCCACGCCCGCCCAGACCTGGTTGTTGTCCTCGGCCCGGTCGGCGATGTCGCCCGCGCCGTCCGGCCGCCACAGCGCGTGCCCGACCACGCCCGGCTCGACCAGCTCGTAGCCGTCGAACAACGCCGTCACCTCGGCGTGCGTGCGGTACACCAGGTTGTCCTTCGACCGGCTCTCCCGGACGGTGTCCGCGGCGCGGCGCATGGTGTCGGGCCGTTCGTCGGCGGTGGCGTGGGAGACGACCAGGTGGCTGCCGGGGGCCAACCGGTCCCGGTAGCGGGCGAGCAGCTCGCCGGGCCGCTCCTCGTCCGGGACGAAGTGCACGATCAGCAGCAGGAGCAGCGCGACGGGCTCGTCCAGGTCCAGCAGCCCGGTCACCTCCGGCCGGCCCAGCACGTCCTCCGGTTCCCGCAGGTCCGCCCGCACGGCCGTGGTGAGGGGGTCGTCGGCGAGCATCAGGCGGCTGTGCGCGACCGCCACCGGGTCCTTGTCCACGTAGACCACGCGGCAGTCCGGCGCGACCTCCTGCGCGATCTCGTGCACGTTGCCCGCGGTCGGTATGCCGGAACCGATGTCGAGGAACTGCCGCACCCCGCGCCCGGCGAGGTAGGTGACGGCCCGGCGCAGGAAGGCCCGGTTCAACCGGACCAGGTCGCGCGCGCCGGGCAGGACCTCCAGCATCCGGTCGCCCATCGCCCGGTCGACCGCGAGGTTGTGCGCGCCGCCGAGCAGGTAGTCGTAGGTCCTGGCCACGCTGGGCACCGTGGTGTCGACCTCGTCGGGCACCCAGTCGAGATCGCTCATGAGGCGCACTCCGGGCTTCGGTCCTCGGCGGGGACGGGCTGACCCCGACATCCAACCGCCCTCCCGGCCCCGACACCACTGTATTCGCCGATTTAACTCCAATGCGCGATCCCGCGAGACTCCGATCGGCGCATAGAGTGCGGACCGTCGAAGAGTTGCCGGTACCGAGGAGCGGCGCGGCATGACCGCCAGTTCGAATAACCGCGACCTCAGCGCGAAACCCGTGGTCAGGGCGTTGCCCGGCCGATTGGCGCGGCGAGGGCGCGCGGTCGCGGCGTCGGCTCCGGTTCACCGCACAAATGCGGAAAAGGCGGGCGTCACGACGTCCTGCCTGGTCGGACGCGTGCGGCACCGCCCGGCCGCAGCCGAATTCGCGCACCGGGGAGCCGCGGGCGAAACGGGCAAGGGCGTCGTCGCCGAACTCCGGCGGTGGTTCGACCGCGGGCCGGTCCGCGTCAATGGCGATTTCCGCCGTACCGCTATTCGCGGGCTCGCGCGGTCCGCCGACCCGACCGATTCCCGCCTTCGACCGGTTCGGTTCACTTTCCGATCCGATGACCGTTCCGACCCGATGACGATGGAGGTCGTCTTCCTTGCGTTTCCCCCTCGCCGCCGGCCTGGTGGCGCTGCTGCTGGCGTCGTCGCCGACGCCCGCGTCCGCCGCGCCGGCGGTCACCTGCCGTGACGTCGACGCGCCGGTGACCGTGCTCGGCCGGCCGCACGTCGTGCACGGCACGCTCTGCGTCCCCGCCACCGGCGCGACGACCGTCCAACTGCTCGTGCCCGGTTCCACCTACAACAGCGCGTACTGGGACTTCCCCGACGGCCGGCACTCGTTCCGGGCGGCGCAGAACGCGGCCGGCTTCGCCACCCTCGCGGTCGACCGGCTCGGCACCGGGCGCAGCTCGCGCCCGCCCGCCCTCGCGCTGACCACGTTCGTGCAGGCCGACGCGATGCACCAGGTCGTGCGGGGACTGCGGTCCGGCGCGCACGGGCCCTCGTTCGACCGGGTCGTGATCGGCGGCCACTCGCTCGGCGCGGCGATCAGCGCGGTGGAGGCGGGCACCTACCACGACGTGGACGGCGTGCTGCTGACCGGCATGACGCACCGGGTGAACCCGACGGGCGTGGTGGCGGCGTTCGCGAACTTCCGGCCCGCCAACCTCGACCCGAAGTTCGGCCTGCTGCACCCGGCGGGCTACCTGACCACCGCGCCCGGCAGCCGGTACGCGAGCTTCCACGCGCCCGGCCCGCTGCTGCCGGACGTGATGGAGCTGGAGGAGTCGACCAAGGACGTCTTCTCGCCCACCGAGGCGGTCGACGGGCTGGGCGCGGCCGTGCTGCTGCCCTACACCCTGCTGATCGACGTGCCGGTGATGTCCGCCGTGGGCGCGCGGGACGCGGCGGTGTGCGGGCCGCTCGCCACGGACTGCTCGACCGCCGAGGCGCTGCACCGGGCCGAGGCGCCGTACTTCCGCGCCCCGCTGCGGACCCACGTGGTGCCCGGCTACGGGCACTCGATCAACCTCGCGCCGGACGCGCGGGACTACTACTCGGCGGTCTCCTCCTGGGTGTCGGAGGAGGTCGGCCGCTGAGCGGTGGCGCGGGGTCCGCACGCGCCGCGGACCCCGCCCACCTCCACGTCACCGGGTCGGCACCTCCGCCCACACCACCTTGCGGTCCTCGTGGTGGTCGAAGCCCCAGCGCACGGACAGCCGGTTGACCAGCAGCAACCCGCTGCCCGCGGCCGGGTCGTCCGGCCGGCCCAGCACGGGTAACAGGCTGGGGCTGCCGTCCTCCACCTCGACCCGCACCACGCTCCGCTCGCCCACGTGCGCCAGCCGCATCCGCCACGGCCCCTCGGCGTGCCGCCGCGCGTTCCCGCCCAGCTCGGCGGCGATCAGCACGAGGTCGGACACCCGTCGGTCGTCCACGTCCTCGGCGACCCGGCGCACCCACGCGGCCAGGTGCTCGCGTGTGGGGACGCCGCCCGGCGCCAGGTCCAGCCCGTCGTCAGGCGGGTCCACCATGTTCACGGCACGCTCCTTCGGCACCCTGTTTGCTCAAGGCGCACGCCCCAGGTAACCGCTCGCGGTCGCGGCCAAACCACGAATTCCGCGGGCCGGGTCGCGATAGGCTCCGCGCGTGGTCGTGGAGTTCGACGTGCGGGTGGGCGGTCGGACCCTGCGCGCCTACGACACCGGCGCCGGGGAGTTCCCGGTCTTCTGGCACCACGGCACGCCCAACGTCGGCGCGCCGCCCGCGCCGCTGTTCGACACCGCCGCCCGGCTCGGCATCCGGTGGCTGTCCTACGACCGCCCCGGCTACGGCGGCTCGACCCCGGACCCCGGGCGGGACGTCGCGTCCGCCGCCGCGTGCGTCACGGCGGTCGCCGACGCGCTGGGCGTCGAGCGGTTCGGCGTGTTCGGGCACTCCGGTGGCGGCCCGCACGCCCTCGCCTGCGCGGCACTCCTGCCGCACCGGGTCCTCGGCGTGGTGAGCGGGGCCGGGCTCGCGCCGTTCGACGCGCCGGACCTCGACTGGTTCGGCGGGATGGCGGCGTCCGGGGTGGCGTCGCTGCGCGCCGCCGCGGCCGGGCGGGCGGCGAAGGAGCGCTTCGAGGCGTCGGGGGTCGAGTACGACCCGGAGTTCACCCCGGCCGACCTCGACGCGCTCGCCGGCGACTGGGCGTGGTTCGGTGACGTGGTCGGCCCGGCGGTCGCGGCCGGGCCGGGCGGGTTGATCGACGACGACCTCGCCTACGTCAACCCCTGGGGCTTCGACCCGGCCGACGTCACCGCGCCGGTGCTGCTGCTGCACGGCGGACGCGACCGCGTCGTGCCCGCCTCGCACGCCGGGTGGCTCGCCCGGCGGAGCCCCTCGGCGGAACTGCGGCTGTCCGAAGAGGACGGTCACATCTCGGTGCTGCGCGCCGCGCCGTCCGCGCTCGACTGGCTGCGGGCGAAGGGCTGACCGGCGGCCACCTCCTGCGCCACCTCCACCGCCGCCCGCGCCGGGTCGTGCGCGAAGCGGCTCGGGAACGCGTCGTGCACCCGCCACCCCGCGCCGCGCAGCGCCCGCCACCGGGCCAGGTGCGCGGGGGTGCCGTCGGGGTGCGGCCGGGTGTCCACCGCCACCGCCGACCCGCGTTCGCCCACCACCAGGTCGACCCGCCACCGGCCCACCGGGTAGCCCGTGCGCACGGCGAGGCCGAGTCCGGCCAGTTCGGCCGCCAACCGCGCGGTCCACTCGTCGGCCGGCGCGACGCCCCGCGGTTCGACGGGCGGGGTGTCGGCGTGCCGCAGGTAGTCGCCGACGAGCCCGACCGGCCGGGTGGCCGACGTGATGACGTGCACCCGTCGTCGGGCCCGGGTGGTCAGCACGGCCAGCAGGTTGGGGTCGTTGGCGAAGCGCCAGGCGGCCGGTCGGTCGTCGTCGGTGAGCGCCAGGCTGATCACGGCCTCGTCGAACTCCGAGCCCTGCACGCCGTGCGCGGTGCCGACGCGGACCCCGCCGGCGGTGATCTCGTCCAGGCTCAGCCGCTCCAGCAACGCCCGCTCCACCGCGTCGGTCTGGGCCCGGAACGGGCTGACGACGCCGATCGACCGCGCCCCGGCGGCGATGCGGCGGCGCAGGTGGGCGACCACCGCGGCCACCTCCACCTCGTTGACGCCCTTGTCGTCGCGCGTGCCGCCGACCCGCTCGACGT
>NZ_JBHYXZ010000265.1:0-4523 GCF_042752395.1 Actinosynnema sp. NPDC059335
CCACTGTTGCGGTAGGGCTGGAAGCGCCCCCTTGACACGCGCGGTAGGGCTGCGCCAGGTCGGCGGGATGACACGGAACCCTTGTTGTGTTGTGTGGCTGGTTGGCCGGGTGTGTAGGTCAGTTGTCCTTGGTGGCCAGGCGCATCGCGGCCAGTGAGAGGCCGATCAGGACGTAGCAGCCGGCCAGGGCGGTGCTGCGCCACAGCTGTTCGGTGGGCAGCGGGTCGCGCATGACGTCGATCAGGCCGTCCCACGCGGACGTGATGAGGTACGGGTGCAGCCAGTCCAGGGCGCTGAACACGCCCAGGACGGCGAAGACGATGACGCCGGCCATCGTCGCGGCCATCACGACGAGCGGGTGCTCGGTGCAGGCGGAGATGGCCAGGGCGATCGCGGCCACGCCCCAGACCTGGACGGTGACCAGGAGGATCGTGAGGACGATCCGGCCCAGGGCCGCGCCGACGGACAGGGTGTTGCCCGAGAGGGTCAGCATCCCGTCGCCGCCGAACAGGACCACGCCGGTGACGGCGCCGACGAGGGCGATCAGGGTCACGGCGAAGAGGGTCATCGTGGCGACGCCGAACGCCTTGATGCCCAGCAGCCGCAGCCGGCCGACGGGGGAGATCATCAGGCCGCGCAGCGTGCCGTGCTGGGACTCGCCGGCCAGGCCGTCCGCCGCCCAGATCGCGCCCACGAGGGGCAGCAGGAGGGGGAGGGCCAGGAACAGCGTGAACACCGGCAGGACCAGGCCGTTGCCGGAGATGATGGCGGCCAGGCCGGGGCCTGCGGGGCCGTCGCCGTCGGCGGCGAACCACAGGCCGATGCCGGCCAGGATCGGGACCAGGCACAGCGACGCGAGTCCGATGACGGTGCGCGGGCGGCGGATGATCCAGCGCAGTTCCGAGCGCAGTTGCCGGCCCAGCGGGGCGCGGGTGGCGACCAGCGCGCTCATCGGACGCCCTCCTCGATCGTGTCCACGGCGGACAGGTTGTGCTCGGTCTCCTCGGCTTCGGTGAGCCGGGCGAACAGGTCTTCCAGGCCCGTGCGGTGGCGGCGGGCCTCGTGCACCGGGACGTTCGCCTTCACCAGTGTTTCCACGACGGCGGGGGCGGTGGCGCCGATCAGCTCGACGCGCACGCCCTCCTCGATGGGGCGCGCGGAGATCCGGGCGGCGCGCAACGCGTTCAGGGCCTCGTCCACGTTCGGTGTCACGACGAGCAGCGAGCTGCTGTCGGCGTGCAGCAGTTCGGCCAGCTCGCCCTGCGCGACGACGGTCCCCCGGTGCAGGACGGCGACGTGGGTGCAGGTCGCCTCGATCTCGCTGAGCAGGTGGGACGACACGACGACCGTGCTGCCGGCCTCGTGCAGGTCGGCGATGACCTTGCGGACCTCGCGGGTGCCGGCCGGGTCCAGGCCGTTGGTGGGCTCGTCCAGCACGATGAGCTTGCGCTTGACCAGCAGTGCGGCGGCCAGGCCGAGCCGCTGCTTCATGCCGAGCGAGTAGCCCCGGTAGCGGCGGTGCGCGGCGGCGGCGAGGCCGACCCGTTCCAGCGCGTCCTCCACGGCCTGCCGGATGTCGCCGGTGGCCAGCAGCGGCTCGAAGGCCGCCGCCCGGCGCAGGTTCTCCCGCCCCGACAGGAACGGGTGGAAGCCCGGACCCTCGACCAGCGCGCCGACGTGCGGCAACGCCTGGGCGACGCCGTCGGGCAGCGGCCGGCCCAGCAGCTCGACCTCCCCCTCGGTCGGCCGCACGAGGCCGAGCAGCATGCGGATCGTGGTGGTCTTGCCGGACCCGTTCGGGCCGAGCATCCCGAGCACCGCGCCGCTCGGCACGTCCAGGTCCACCCGGTCCACCGCGACCGTCCGCCCGTACACCTTGCGCAGCCCCCGCGTCCGGGCCGCGAGGACCGGGGTGGAGCCGGCGCCCACCGGCTCCACCCGCGCGCTGGTCGAGGTGGTCACTTGACCTGGCCGATCGCGTCCACCAGCACCTGCTCCGGCACCGCGCCCGCGGCCACCCGGCCGTCGTCGGCGATCAGCACGCCGCCGACCCGGGTGGTGATCAGCGTGCCCGAGCCCCAGGCGCCGCTCACCTTCTTGCCGACCTGGTCCAGCAGGCCCTGCACGTCGATGTCCTGCCCCTCGCCGCGGTGCTGCCACCGGCCTTCGCGGCCGTTCTGCTCCTGGCGGTCGGCGAGGCCGGCGAGGGCGTCACGCGGCACGCGGGCGGCCAGCACGACGTCCCAGCCCTCGCCCATGACCTGCGGGTTCGCCTCGGTGAACGCCTTCTCGGCGGCGGCCTTGTCCTCCGCCGACGGCTCCTGCGCCTGCGGCTCGGTCACCTTCGCGCCGGGGGGCGGGGTGAACGAGAACAGCGACGCGTCCTGCGGGCCGACGTTCAGCTCGGAGAACCCGACCTGGACGGCGGGCGCGTCCGTGCCGTTGGTGAGCACGGCCACCCGCAGCGGCACCCGCAGCTCCGAGTCGACCGCCACGCGCACCTCGCGCAGCACCGTCTTCTCGGTCGGCTTCGGCGTCAGCACCAGCTCGTACACCGGCCGGTTCGCGACCCGCGCGGTGCCGTCCACGGTGACGTCGCTGTACTGCTGGATCGCCGCCACGACCTGCCGGGACAACGTCACCGGGTCGGTCGGCGCGGCCTTCGCCTCGCCGGTCAGGTCCGGCTTGGCGTCCTGGAACGAGCCGTGCGGCAGCTTGGCCACCGTCTGCTCGGCGGAGTTCCACAGCCACCCCGTCTGCCCGTCGTCGACGAACGTGCGCTCGGAGTCGCCGCCGGGCAGCTGCACCCGGACCCGGCCCTCGCCGTCGGTCCAGATCCGCAGGCTGCTCGCGCCGTCCGACAGCTGCGGCACGCCGGCGATCGCCGGGATGCCCAGGTCGTTGTCCACGTCGACGGTGCCGCCGAACGCGGTCGGCTTCGCGTCGAGCACGGACTCGACCAGCGCCTCGGCGGTCACGTCCGGCAGCACCGGCGCGGGCCCCGCCCCGGCGGGCATCGCGAGCAGCCCCAGCCCCGTCGCGCCGGCGACCACGCCGACCGCCGCCGCCACGACGGTCACCCTTCTGCGGTTCATGTCCCCTCCTCCTGCCGGGCAGCCCCGTGCGACCCGACGACACAGACCCTCCACCGGCGGCGCTGAGACCACGCTGAGAGCGGCCCCGAGGCTGAGAGCGCACTGAGACTCCCGAGCCGATTGTCCTCCTCACGGGGCATGCTGGTGGGCGTGAGACCACGGGTGCTGGTAGTGGACGACGAGATCGGCGTGCGGCGCGCGTTGGAACGCGGCCTGTCCGCGGAGGGCATGGAAGTGGTCACCGCCGCCGACGGCCCCAACGCCCTGCGCGTGGCGCTGACCGGCGCGTTCGACGTGGTGCTGCTGGACATCATGCTGCCCGGCCTGTCCGGCTACCGGGTGCTCCAGCGGATGCGCGCCGAGGGCGTGCGCACCCCCGTGCTCATGGTGTCGGCCAAGGACGGCGAGGTCGACCAGGCCGACGGCCTCGACCTCGGCGCGGACGGCTACCTGGTGAAACCGTTCTCGTTCGTGGTGCTCGTGGCGCAGGTCCGGGCGTTGCTGCGGCGCAACTCCGCCGACCTCGGGCGACGCCGGCTCAAGCTCGGCGACCTGGTCGTGGACCGCGCGGTGCGCGAGGTGAGCTGGGCGGGCGAGCCGGTGTCGCTGTCGCCGCGCGAGTACGCGGTCCTCGACGTGCTGGCCGGGCGGGCCGGGTCGGTCGTGACGAAGGACGAGCTGCTGCGCACCGTGTGGGGCGACGAGCAGGCCGCCACTCGCAACGCGGTCGAGGTGTACGTCGGCTACCTGCGGCGCAAGCTCGACGCCATGGGCGCGGGCGAGGTCGTGCGGACCGTGCGCGGCCACGGCTACCTCGCCTCCACCCCCGACCTCGACGCGGCGATCGGGTCGGCCGGGACCCGACGCCGGTGAACCTGCGCCGGTGGTGGCCCCACCGCTGGTGGCTGCGGCGGACGCTGCGGTTCCGCATCACCGTCGTGGCGACCGGCGTGGCCCTGCTGTGCCTGCTCGCGTTCACCCTGCTCGCCCCGCGGCTCATCGGGATGGTCCAGGTCCACGCGGTGGACCTGGAGCTGGCCGAAGCCGAGGACGTCCGCGTGCTCGACACCGCGGGCAACCCGCTCGACGGCGGCCCGCGGCCCGACCTGACCCCGGCCGACATCCGGGCGCTCAAGGCCGGTGAACGGGTGCTGCGCATCGACGGCCCCAGCGCGCACCGGTGGATCGGGCGGGTCGAGTTCGCCGCCGACGGCACACCGCAACTGCACGTGGCGGGCGACACCCTGGTCGGCTACCGCGAGGCCAACCGGCTGGGCACGCGCTGGCTCGCGCTGGCCGCCGTGCTCGTCGCCGGGCTGGTGGGGATCGCGACGTGGCTGGCCGTGCGGTCGTCGCTGCGGCCCGTGGAGCGGATGCGGCTCGCCGCGGCCGAGCTGCCGCGCGGCCGGCGCCTGCCCGTGCCGGCCG
>NZ_JBHYXZ010000265.1:4530-6342 GCF_042752395.1 Actinosynnema sp. NPDC059335
GTGGGGGGGGGGGGGGGGGGGGGGGGGGGGGGGGGCGGGGGGGGGGGGGGGGGGGCGCGCGCCGGCGCGGGGCGGGGGGGGGGGCGCCGGCCCGCCCCCCCCCCCCGGGACGAGCTGCAAGCGCTCGCCGAGGCGTTGAACGCCCTGCTGGCCCGACGCGACGAGGCCACCGAACGACTGCGCCGGTTCACCGGTGACGCCGCGCACGAGCTGCGGTCGCCCGTCACCTCCGTGCGGGCGCAGGCCGAGGTGGCGGTCGCCCACCCGGACCCGGACTTCTCCATCGAGGTCCTCGAATCGGTGGTGGAGGAGTCCGAACGGCTGTCCGCGCTGGTCGACGCGCTGTTGATCCTGGCCCGCGCGGACACCGGCGAGCTGCCCCGCGCCGAACCCGTCGACCTGGTGCTCCAGGCGCAGGCCGCGGTGGACCGGCTCGGCGAGACCGATTTGCTCGTGCGGCTGGCCGCGCCGATGAGCGCGTGCCTGATCTCCGCCGCGCGCACCGAGGTGGAGCTGGTGCTGGACAACCTGCTGCGCAACGCCGCCCGTTACGCCCGCACGTTCATCCGGATCTCCGTGCTGCCGGCCGCGCGGGAGGTGCGGCTGCTCGTGGACGACGACGGGCACGGCATCCCCGAGGAGCACCGGGAGAAGGTGTTCGACCGCTTCTACCGGGTCGAGTCCGACCGCGGCCGGGCCACCGGCGGCTTCGGCCTGGGCCTCGCGCTGGTGGCGCACCTCGTGCGGCGGCGGCGCGGCACCATCCGGGCCGGCGAGTCGCCCGAGGGCGGCGCGCGGCTGGAGGTGCGCTGGCCGCTCTACCGGTGACGCCGTGGTGGCAGGATCGGCGACCGTGCCCGAGCTGAGAGCCACCACCCTGGTCGACGCCCCGCTGCGGACGGTCGCCGCCGCGCTGCTCGACGCCCGGCTGCTGGCCCGTGCCGTGCGCGGCCTGGGCGTGCGGATCTCGGGCGGCGGGCCGGTGCTGCACGTCGGCGCGTCGCTGACCGGGTCCGTCGGGCCGCTGCGGGGGACGCTGGCCGTGACCAGGGCGGACACCACGGGCGTGTCGGCGGCGCTGGTCGACGGGCCGCTGCCCCGGTTGAGCCTGGTCACGGACCTGCGGCACACCGGCGGCGGGACGATGGTGGTCGACTCGGTGGAGTGGTCGAGCCCCGGCGGGCCGGTCGGGCGGCTGGCCGACGTCCTGGTGGGCCGCGGCCTGGCCCTGAAGGTGCTGCGGGCGCGTGCGGCGGCCGTGTCGCGGCGCAGCGTCGAGCTGCTGGGCGCACGGGTGGTGGTGGGCGCGGCGATCGTGCACGACGGGCGGCTCCTGGCCCAGCAGCGCAGCTACCCGCCCGAGGCGGCGGGCAGGTGGGAACTCCCGGGCGGCCGGGTCGAACCGGGCGAAACGGACGAAGCGGCCGTGATCCGCGAGTGCGCCGAAGAACTGGGCGTCGCCGTCACCCCCGGCGCGCAACTCGGCCCGGACGTCCCCCTGACCGACGACCTCCTCCTCCGCGCCTACACCGCCACCCTCTCCGCCGGCACCCCGACCGCCGTCGAACACCGCGCCCTGCGCTGGCTCTCCGCCACCGACCTGGACACCGTCGACTGGCTCCCCGCCGACCGCGTCCTCCTCCCCGCCCTCCACCCCCTCCTCCCGTGACCCCGCCCCAACCCGCGCGTGTCCTACGTCCAGAACGCGCGTGTCCTACGTCCAGAACGCGCGTGTCCTACGTCCAGAACGCGCGTGTCCTACGTTCAGAACACCCGAGTTGAGCGTTCAGAACAGTCGATCTTGTTCTGAAC
>NZ_JBHYXZ010000266.1:0-6260 GCF_042752395.1 Actinosynnema sp. NPDC059335
AAACGCCCCCCCCGGGGGTCTCTCCCGGGGGGGGGGGGGGGGCGGGCCCCCCCGGGGGGGCGGGGGGGGCGCGGGGGGGCTCCCGGCCCGGCGCCCTCCGCGGCGATGGCGCAGGAGGGCCGCCCGGCCGGTCAGGGCTTGAGCACGACCTTGCCGACCGTGGCGCGGCTCTCCAGCGCGGTGTGCGCCGCGGCGGCCTCGGCGAGCGGGAACGTGGTGGTCAGCGGGGTCAGGCGGCCTTCGGCGAGGGCGGCCATCGCGCTCTCCTCCAGCCCGCGCAGGTTCGTGCCCTTCATCATCCGCGGCCCGACCACGACCGACGCGGTGATGCCGAGCCGGTAGAGGTCGCCGGTGTCGATGCGGGTCGGCTCGCCCGCCGTCCAGCCGTACAGCAGGATCCGGCCGCCGACGCCGAGCAGCTCCAGCGCCGCGCGCCCCGCGTCGCCGCCGACGCCGTCGAGCACGACGGTGACCTCGCCGATCCCGGCCGGCCAGTCCGGCCGGGTGTAGTCGGCCACCACGTCCGCGCCCAGCTGCCGGACCAGGTCCAGCTTGGCGGTGCTCGCCACGCCGACGACCCGCGCGCCGACCGCCTTGGCCTCCTGCACGAACAACGCGCCCAGACCGCCTGCGGCGGACGTCACCAGCACCACGTCCTCGGCGGTCAGCTCGGCGATGCGCAGCACGCCCGCGGCGGTGCGCCCGGTGCCGATCATGGCCACGGCGTGGTCGTCGGACACGTGGTCGGGCAGCGCGTGCAGGGACGCGGCGTCGGCCACGGCCAGCTCGGCGTACCCGCCGCTCGCCTGCCCGAGGTGGGCGACGATCCGCTTGCCCAGCCAGTGCGGCTCGACGCCGTCGCCGAGCTTCGTGACGACCCCCGCGACCTCCCGGCCCGGCGTCATGGGCAGCTCGGGCAGCGGGAACGGCCCGCCGCTCTCGCCCTTGCGGATCGTCGTGTCGAGCAGGTGCACCCCCGCCGCCGACACCGTGATCAGGACCCGGCCGGGCCCCGGCTCCGGGTCGGGCACCCGCTCGTACCGGAGGTTCCCGGCCGGGCCGAACTCGTGCTGGCGGATGGCGTGCATGGCGTTGTCCCCTCTGGAGTTCCTGCCGCGCCACGCTAGGAGTTCGAGTTAGCTCGAAGTCAAGCGATCTTGCCCGCGATCGCGCCGTGCCTCTCCGTGACCGCGCGCACCCGCTGCGTGAAATAGCGCCGAAGCGAACTCCGCACTGCCCGCGCGCGGTTCCCGGTCATCTGCTCACGCGATGCCGACAATTGGCGAACGACGTAATCACTTTGACGAAGAGCGGTCTCTTCGGAGATAGTTCATCCGGCACCGCGGTGGTGTCCGACGATCACAAAGGGGACCTTCGTGAACAGCAGGGAGACCGAGTGGAACGGCTCCGCGACGTACGCGTCCGGTGATCTGGACCAGCTCTCCTGACCTGCCCGTCCGGCAAATGCGGCGACGCGGTTCCCATTATTGGGAAATCATATCGACCTATTCGTCGTGATGATCGGCGCGCATTCGGCGCGGCTCGGCGTCCCGGCCTTCATGGGGTGGGTCGGGATGGGTGGAACCCCGGCACGACGGGGCGTGTGACTCCTGTCGGAAAGGGGGGACGGGTTCGTGCGCCCGTCCTCCGCCTCCATTCGGCCCAAGCCCACGGACCGCCCTGTTTGCCGCTCGCGGCCCACGGGTAGTCGGTGGGCGTCCGGAGTCCGGGTAACGGGCTCGTGGTCCGTGTAGTTGGAGGGCGAGATGACCCACCACTCGACCGTCGGTCGCGTCAAGGTCGCGGGCCTGCAACCCGCCCAGGTGCTGGCCGGGCTCGTCGGCCTGGTCTTCCTCGCGTTGGGTGTGCTGGGCTTCGTGCGCACGGGGTTCGGCGACTTCGCGGGCGAGCACCACGCGGCCCTGCTCGGGTTCACCCTGAACCCGTTGCACAACGTGGTGCACCTGGCGTTCGGTGTGCTCGGCCTGCTCATGGCGAGCACGTCGGGCCTGGCCCGGTTGTACGGCTGGCTCCTGTTCCTGGGCTACGGCGCGGTGCTGCTGTGGGGCCTGGCGCTCGCCGGTGTGTTCGCCACCAACCCGGTCGAACGCCTGGGCAACCCCTTGGCGCTCAACATCAACGACAACTGGCTGCACCTCGGGCTGGCCGCCGTCGGCCTGCTGATCGCCGTGCTGCCCGCGCGGCGCAAGCTGGTGACGGAGGAGCCGGTCGAGGACCGGCGGTACGACCGCACCGACCTGGAGCGGGACGCGAGCATCCGCGACCCGCGCACCGACCCGGCGGAGCACGGGATGCCGACCCAGCGGGTCGACTCCCGTCACGGCGGCCCGGAGCAGGTCGAGCCGCGTCGTGCCGGCGCGCACCGCGACGAGCGGATCGAGTCCATGGACCCGACCGTGAGCACGCGGCCGGTCCAGCCGATCGACCCGGCCATCGCCGAGCAGCACAAGTCGCGTTTCGGCCGGTGACGCCACCGCGCTGAGCGCGACCCGCCAAGGCGGCGGCGCAAGGGTCCACGCGACCCCCGCGCCGCCGCCGCTTCGCGCGCTCCGATCGCCGCGGCGACCCGTGGCCGCCGCCCGGCACGGTCCGTGTCCGCTTTCGCGGCTGGGCCGTGCACTCTGCCGAGCCGCGCGTGGAGGTGTGGTCAGACGGCGGAGTCCAGCGTCCGGAGGTGGTCGTCGTCCAGCACGACCTCCAGCGAGCCCAGCGTCTCCTCCACCTGGGCCACCGTCGTGGCGCCCACCAGCGGGATGATGTCCCGGGCCATCAGCCAGGCCAGCACGACCTGGTTGACCGTGGCGCCGACCTCCGCCGCGACCGCGTGCAGCGCGGCCAGCCGGCGGGTGGTGCCGGGGTGGTCGTAGTGCTCGCCCAGCGGCTTGTCCCGGTACTGCCCCGACAGCAGCGCCGAGTACGCCACCAGCGCCACGTCGCCCTCGGCCGCCGCGTAGTCGAACAGCTCGTCGGTCATGTGCACGTGACCGCCCTCCGGCAGCTTCACCCCCGGCCGCGGGCGCAGGTAGCTGTAGCGCTGCTGCACGGCGGTGTAGAGCGGCCACCCGTTCGCCCGCGACACCGCCCGCGCCCGCTCCAGTCGCCACGTGGCGTGGTTGCTCGCCCCGATCTCGCGCACCACGCCCGCCTCGACCAGGGACGCGAACGCGCCGAGCGTGTCCTCCGGTTCGACCCCGCGGTCCTCGATGTGGCTGTAGTAGAGGTCGACGTGGTCGACGCCCAACCGCTTGAGGCTGCCCTCCACCGCACCGCGGATCGTCGCGCCGGACAGGCCCTCGGCGTTCTCCAGACCGGTACCCGGCGTCACCGGCCGGGCGCCCACCTTCGTGGCCACGACCAGGTCGTCGCGGTTGCCCCGCGCGGCCAGCCAGCGGCCGACCGCCTCCTCGCTCTCGTCGCCCGTGCCGCCGTCCCAGAACACGTAGTTGTTCGCCGTGTCCAGGAACGTCCCGCCGGCCTCGGCGAAGCGGTCCAGGATCGCGAACGCGGTCCGGTCGTCCACCCACTTGCCGAACGGCAGCGTGCCCAGCGCCAGGGCGCTGACCTCCAGGGAACCGATGCGCTGTCGTCTCATGGCGGTCAGCCTGGGTGCTGGAGCGCACTCCGGGTCAAGCCCCTGGCATGCTGGACGGCGATGTCGACACTGACGAAGTGGGCCCCCGCCGTGCTGGCGCTCGTGCTGGTGGCCAGTCCCGGGGTGTGGCGTTACAGCCGGCACGTGATCACCATCGCGCACGAGGCGGGGCACGCCCTGGTGGCTCTGCTCACCGGCCGCCGGCTGGAGGGCATCAAGCTCAACTCGGACACCTCCGGGGTCACCGTGTCGCGCGGGCGGCCCACCGGGGTGGCCGTGGTGCTGATGTACTTCGCCGGGTACGTGACGCCCTCGCTGCTGGGGCTGGGCGCGGCGGCGCTGGTGACGGCCGACCAGGTGCGGCCGTTGCTGTGGGCGACCGTGGTGCTGCTGGTCGGGATGCTCGTCATGATCCGCAACGCGTTCGGCGTGCTGTCGGTGGTGGTGACGGGCGCGGTGATGTTCGCCGTGTCCTGGTACGCGACGGCGGCGTGGCAGGCGGCGTTCGCGCTGTTCGTGGCGTGGTTCCTGCTGCTGGGCGGCGTGCGGCCGGTGGGGGAGTTGCAGCGGCGGCGGATGCGTGGCCTGGCGCGGCAGTCCGACGCCGACCAGCTGGCCCGGCTCACCCGCGTGCCCGGCTTCGTCTGGGTGGTCCTGTTCGCCGCCGTGACCGTGGGCACCCTGCTCGCCGGCGGCCGCCTCCTCCTCCCCCTCTGACCCCCGCGCGTCCTACCTCCAGAACGCGCGTGTCCTACGTCCAGAACGCGTGTGTCCTACGTTCAGAACGCGTGTGTCCTACGTTCAGGACCCCTGAGTTCAACGCTCCCGCGCCGACCGTCCCCTGTGGACGCCGACCCGGCACGGGCGCGAGCGCGGCGGTTCAGGGATCGCTGCGCGGGTAACCGGTGCCCATGGTCAGCATCGGATACTTCCTCTCCAGCGAGGAGCACGGACCGCGCGAGCTGGTGAGGCAGGCGCGCTGGGCAGAGGAGGCCGGTTTCGAGCGGCTGTGGATCTCCGACCACTACCACCCGTGGAACCGCGAGCAGGGGAACAGCCCGTTCGTGTGGTCCGTCATCGGGGCGTTGTCGGAGGTCACGTCCCTGCCCATCACGACCGCCGTCACCTGTCCGACGGTCCGGATTCACCCCGCCGTGGTGGCCCAGGCCGCCGCGACGGCCGCCGTCCAGTGCCGCGGCGGCTTCACGCTCGGCGTGGGCAGCGGCGAGGCGCTGAACGAGCACATCTTCGGCGACCCGTGGCCGTCCGCGCCCGAACGGCTCGACATGCTCGAAGAGGCCGTCGAGATCATGCGCGCCCTGTGGACGGGCGAGGAGGTCAGCCACCGCGGCGAGCACTACGCGGTCGAGAACGCCCGCCTCTACACCCTCCCGCCCGCACCCGTGCCGGTGTACGTGTCGGCGTTCGGGCCGAAGGCGGCGGAGGTCGCCGGCCGGATCGGCGACGGCCTGTGCTCCACCATGCCCGACCCGTCGCTGTTGGAGAAGTTCCGGGCCGCGGGCGGCGAGGGCAAACCCACCCAGGCCGGCTTCAAGGTCTGCCACGCCCGCACCGCCGAGGAGGGCGTCAAGACCGCGCACCGGCTCTGGGCGAACGAGCAGCTGCCCGGCGAGCTGGCCCAGGTGCTGCCCACGCCCCGGCACTTCGAGCAGGCGTCGACGCTGGTCACCGAGGAGATGGTGGCCTCGGCCCTGCCCGTCGGCCCCGACCCCGAGCCGTACGTGAAGGCCGTTCGGGAGTACGCCGACGCGGGCTACGACGAGGTGTACGTGAGCCAGATCGGACCCGACCAGGAGCGGTTCTTCGCGTTCTGGGCCGACCGGGTGGCGCCGTCGCTGAGCCACGCCACCACCGCGGCGGGAGGCGCGCGATGACCGACCCGGACGAGCGCCCCCTGGACGAGATCGAGCAGTTCGACGAGGACGAGCTGGACGTCGACCCGCTGGAGGAGGGCGTCGACCCGCCCGAGCACTGGAGCGGCGCCGACCGCCACGGCACCACGCCGCGCGAGCTGCGCGAGGGCGAAACGCTCGACCAACGGCTGGCCCAGGAGCAGCCGGAGTAGTCCCGACGCAAACCCGACCACCCGGTAATCCACCCGATGTGGCGCCGTCACGTTTGCCGCCGGGGTGCCGGCGGGTAAGCCGTGATCAAGCACCTGTGACACCGCAAGGGGGTTCCTCCGATGACCAGCACCGCGCGCCTGCCCAAGCCCGTGACCGACGTCTGGGACTGGCAGAAGGAAGGGCTGTGCCGAGGACGTGACAGCGCGGTCTTCTTCCACCCGGACAACGAGCGCGGCTCCGCCCGGGCCGCCCGCGAGGACAAGGCGAAGCAGCTCTGCGCACGCTGCCCCGTCATCGACCCGTGCCGCGAGCACGCGCTCGCGGTCCAGGAGCCGTACGGCGTCTGGGGCGGCATGGGCGAGGACGAGCGCCGCCGGATCATCGCCAACCGCCGCCGCTCCGCCGCCTGACGAACCACCCCGGCCGGGGACACCCGGTCACCCGCTCGCCCATCCCCTTGACGCGGATCGGACCGGGGCAGCGCCGCCCCGCCCGAACCCACCCCCGACGCGGGACCCGAACGAGCGCCGCAACGCACCGGGGCCGCCCGACCACTCATC
>NZ_JBHYXZ010000267.1:0-6236 GCF_042752395.1 Actinosynnema sp. NPDC059335
CCGTTGGCGTCCAGGCACAGCCCGGACTGCACGCCGGTGATGGTGCCGTTGGCGTTGACGTTCCACTGCTGGTTCGCCTGGCCGTTGCAGTCCCAGATGATCGCCGCGGTGCCGTTGGCCGTGCCCTGGCCGCTCGCGTCCAGGCACTTGCCGTTCACCTGGAGCTGCTTGCCCGAGGTGTGCGTCCAGCGCTGGTTGGCGTTGCCGTTGCAGTCCCACAGCCGGGCCTGGGCGCCGTTGGCGCCGCCGGCCGCGACCTCGAGGCAGCGCCCCGACTGCGTGCCCACCAGCATGGCGTTCTGCGGGCCGGTGCCGCCGCTGCTGCCGCCCGGCCCGGCGTTGGCCATCACCGCCTGCGCCCCGGCGGGCCAGTTGCCGTTGGTCACCGTGACGTTGCCCGACACCACGTTGCCGCGGTCGCCGTTGGTGATGTTCGAGCTGCCGTTGGTCGACCAGTTGTTGGTGAGCGTCCAGTTGCCCATGTTCTCGCCACCCCAGTAGTTCGCGGTGGCCCAGGTGCCGGTGGCGGAGAAGACGTTCCCGGTGGCGGAGTAGTACTTCGAGCCCTCGTCGAAGTAGAGCCCGAAGTAGCCGTTGGTCCGCAGGCAGTAGTTGCCGCTGATCTGCGCGCCGGGGTTCCACGACAGGGTGTAGATGCAGCCGCCGTCGTTCATCTGCTGCATGACGTCGTGGATGTAGTTGTTGATCAACCGGTTGTTCTGCGCCGTGGTGGGCGTGCTGTAGCGGGGCTGGTAGTTGTAGAGGCCGCGGTTGGCGTAGTTGTTGTTGCCGCCCGCGTCGTTGCTGCCCCAGCCGTACCCGATCGACATGCCCGAGTACGGCATGTTGTAGACCTCGTTGTGCGCCACGGTCGCGGTGTTGACGTAGGTGTTCAGCACCGAGACGTTGCCCCGGTACTCGACGCCGATGTCGTGGATGCGGTTGTAGCTGACGGTGATGTTGCGGTTGACCATCCGCTGGTCGCTCGGGTGGTGGGCGTCGGCGCGCACGCCGCCGACCACGATGCCGCCGGCCGAGCTGCGCGCGATCTCCGACCGGGTGACGGTGATGTCGCTCGCGCCCAGGCCGACGCCGCTGGCGTGCGCGTTGGCGTCGTTGCCGATGCCGATCGCCGTCTGCCCGAGGTTGACGAACTGCGACTCGCTGAACGTGATGTTGTTGGCCGCGGAGACCTGCACGGCGGCGGGCACCTGGTTCCAGTGCGGCCGGGCCGCCTCGAACTGCGTGCACCCGTTCTGGCAGGAGGTGATCCGGTCGGCGGGCCAGTTCCAGTTGCCGGTCAGGTACGCGCCGGTCTGCTGGTCGGCGAAGCCCTGGTTGCTGCTCGGCCCGAGCCAGCTCGTGCCGCTGAACGTGATGCCGCTGAACGAGATGTGGTGCGCCGGGGCGTCGTAGGTGCCGCCGACGTTCACCAGCGACTGGAGCACCGGCAGCTCCACGTTGACCGTGCTCATGTTCTGCCCGGCCAACGGGATGTAGTACAGCGCGCCCGCGGCGGGGTTGAGGTACCACTCCCCCGGCGAGTCGAGGAACTCGTAGGCGTTGGCCAGGTAGAAGGGTCCGGCCCGGTGCGGGCTGCTGAGCGTGTCGTAGCCGAACGTGTTGTTGTTCCACGCCGGCTGCTGCATGGTGAGGAAGTTCCCGCTGATGCTCTGCACCGGCGAGTAGCGGTCGGTGAACGAGTTGACGCTCTCCACCTCGACCCGGCTCTGGTTGGCCAGGTTGTTCAGGTAGCCCAGCGCGGAGTTGGAGAACCGCATGCCCGTGGCGGTGAAGGTGAAGTCGGCCCGGTTCACCTGGGTGCGGGCCCGCGTCGCGATCGCGCCGTTGACGTAGAGCTGCCGGCTGTCGGTCACGCCGCTGACGCTCGCCCGCCAGATGTTCCTGCCGGAGTCGGCCACCGACCAGCCGGTGACCGCGCGGGAGCCGCTGATCACGGGCTTCGCGTTCGGGGCCGCCTGCCAGAGCACGCGGTAGCCGTTGTTGCCGGAGTCCGCCGCGGTGAACCGCAGCGGCTGGGTGAGCCGGTACACGCCGTCGGCGAGCTGCACCACGATGTCACCGGACATCGTGGCGTTCTGCGACCGCACCGCGGCCTGCGCGGCGGGCAGCGAGCACGGCTGGGCGGCGGTGCAGCTCGTGCCGGTGCCGGACGGGGACGCGTACAGCGTGGTGGTGGCCGCGGCGGCGGACGGGGCGAAGGCCACCGCCGCCACCGCGGCGGTCACCACCGCGGCGACCGACACCGGCCTTCGCACCGCTGAGGACGAGGACGCGAACAAGGAGACCTCCTGACATCGGGGTGTGGGTTGGACGCGCCCAGCGAGGTGTCGGATGTGGACTCGCGGCGGGGACCGATCCGGAGCACGCCTCGTGGTGAGCGGGTGTCTAACGGGGAGCCGGCGGCGCGGCGTCGGCCGCGCTCCCGCCGAGGTGCCAGATCTCGCGCATCGGCGCCCAGGGGGAGCCGGAGCCGGGTTCGGCCACCGATTCCTGGCACGGGTCGGTCAGGGCGAGCCAGCGCCGCGACTCGGGGTCGGCCGCGATCCGGGCCTGGTCGGCGTCGTGGTCCTCGCCGACGTACTCGTAGTAGCCGAAGAGCAGGTCGCCGTGCAGGAAGATGGTGAAGTTGCGGATGTTGGCGTCCAGCAGCATGCGCTCGACCGACGGCCAGACCGCCGCGTGCAGCCGCAGGTACTCCTCGCGCCGTTCGGGGCGCAGGCGGGTGACCATCCCATAGCGTTGCGAGCGGTCCACGTCGACCTCCTTGCGGTTGCCCGCTGCCGCCGGACCACCGCGCCGCCGGCTCTCGGGCCGGGGCGGTGGGAGGCGGTCACAGGGAGTGCTGCGCCGGTGCGCGAATCGGGCGCGAGACCCAGCGGGAGTGATTTCATCATACGACTGACGTGTGGGCAAGGGCAATCGGCGCCGCTGCGGCGACCACGCCGATGACCCGTACGTCCGAGGCCCGCCAACGCCGCACGCCGCTCCGTGCCGGGGAAGCGTTCAGCGGCTCGGGGGCGGTCGTCGGTGGTGCCGCTGGGCCTCGGTGGTTGTCGGACCCCGCGAGCGGTTTCCCCGGCCACCGCCGTGACATCGTTGTCCGGCGGTGTCCGATCAGGACGGCAGCGGGTCCAGCCGGTCCGGCGCGGCGACGGTGTCGCGGACCACCGCGAGCAGGCGGTGCCCGGCGCGTTCCGGCCGCACGTGGGGGCCTTCGGACGACGGCGCGACGAGCCGGCGCTGGGCGGCGGCGATCGCCTCCTCGTCGACGCGCACGCCGAGCCCCGGGCTGTCGCCCAGGACGAACCCGCCGTCCTCGACGTGCAGGTCGAGCGAGAGCCCGGACGGCGGCTGGAGGTCCTGCAGCTCGGTCACCAGGTGGTTCGGCACCGAGGTCGCGGCGTGCAGCAGCCCGACCGGGGTGTTGCCGATGGGGCTCACGGGCAGGTCGTGGGCGTGCGCGAGGGCCGAGACGCGCAGGAAGTGCGTGATGCCCCACCCCGCGCCCGCCTGCACGACGTCCACCGCGCCCGCGGCGATCAGCGGCCGGTACTGCTCCAGGCCGGTGAGGTTCTCCCCGGTGGCGACCGACGCCCGCACGCCGCGGCCGACGGCCGCGTGCCCCTCCACGTCCCACCGCCGGACGGGTTCCTCGACCCAGATCAGGTCGAGCACCCGTTCCAGCTCGCCGACGTGGCGGACCGCCTGCTTGCGGCTCAGGGACTCGTTGACGTCGAGCATCAGCCCCGGCCGCACCCCGCGCCCGGCGGCGGTGAGCACGTCGCGCACCAGGATGAGCCGGTCCCGGTCCCGGTCGACGTCGAGACCCCCCTTGAGCTTCGCGACGCGCAGCCCGCGGTCGGCGTAGGTCTCGTACAACGCCACCAGCTCGTCGTCGCCCAGCCCGATGTCGAGGCCCGAGGCGTAGGCGGGCACGCGGCGGTCGCGCCCGCCGAGCAGCCGCCACAGCGGCTCCCCCGCGGCCTGCGCCTTGATGTCCCACAGCGCGGTGTCCAGCGCGCCGATGGTGCCGAACACCGCGCCCGCGTGACCCGCCTTGAAGACGCGGCGCAGCATCCGGTCGTAGAGCGCCGTGACGCCGCGCGGGTCCTCGCCCTCGACGGCGGCGAACACCGTGTCGATCTCGACGTGCGACCCGAGACCGACGCCCGTGATGCCCACGTCGGTCTCCACCAGGACGACCGGGATCCGGATCAGGCCGTCGGCGAAGACGCCGTTCGCGTCGCCGACCGGCCGACCCCAGTCCTGGACGGTGGTGAGGGTCCGGTAACCAGTGATGCGCATATCAACCCTTCGTGGCCCCCGCGGTGACGCCGTCGGCGATCTGGCGTTGCAGGAACAGGTAGACGACCAGGACGGGTACCGCCGCGATCAGCACGCCGGAGGCGAAGACCGGGATGTCGTCGGAGTACTGGCCCCGCAACGAGGTCACCCCGACCATGAGCGTGCGATTCTCCGCCGACGGCATCATGAGCAGGGAGATGAGCACGTCGTTCCAGCAGAACAGCGCGTTGAGCACGCCGACCGACAGCAGCGCCGGCGCGCCCATCGGGAGCATGACGCGCCAGTAGACGCCGAGCGTGGTGTTCCCGTCGATCCGCGCCGCGTCCACGACCTCGGCGGGCACCGTCGAGTAGTACGTCGTCATCAGGAACACGGTGAACGGCAGGAACTGCGCCACGTACGCGAGCACCAGGCCGGGGTAGGTGTCCACGAGCCCGGCGTCGGTCATGACGCGGGTGAGCGGGATCATGATCACCTGGAACGGCACGAACAGCGCGGCGAGGCAGCCCAGGAACAGCAACGAGGAGCCGCGGAACCGCAACCGGCCGAGCGCGAACCCGGCCATGGACCCGAACAGCAGCAACAGGGCGACCGAGCACGTCACCACGACCACGGAGTTCAGGAAGTACCGGGACATGCCGACGCTGGTCCACGCCGCGGCGATGTTCTCCCACCGCACCGCGCCCGCCGGGGCGAACCGGTCGAGCACGTACTCGCGGCGGGACTTCATGGCCACGTTGGCGGTGAACACCAGGGGGTAGATCGTCGCCAGCGCGAGCGCGGCCATCGGGACCGCGACCACCCACCTGCCCACCCTCGGTCCGGCCATCAGCCCTCCCTGCCCGCGCGCCGCAGCACGGCGACCTGGGCCAGCCCGACCACGAGCATGACCAGGAACAGCACCGTCGACGCCGCGGAGGCGAGCGCGGGCTGGTTGAACTTCCCCTGCTGGACCCAGATGTAGTACTCGGGCAGGTAGGTCGACGCCTCCGGGCCGCCGCTGGTCATCACGTACAGCAGGCCGAACATCGAGGTCAGCATGCCGATCATGGTGGTGACGAAGACGAACTGGATGGTGCGGGTCAGGCCGGGGACGATCACGTGCCACAGGCTCTGCGGCAGCGACGCGCCGTCCACCCGCGCGGCGTCGAGCAGGGACGGGTCCAGGCTCGCGAACCCGGCCAGGAAGACGACCAGCGCCATGCCGAACGTCGCCCAGACGTGCACGCCGACCACCGCGAAGATCGCCACGTCGGGGTCGCCGAGCCAGTCCACCGGCCCGAGGCCCACCAGGCCCAGCACGGCGTTGAGCGGGCCGTCGAAGGCCAGCAGGAGGTTGAAGATCGCGCCCACGATCACCGGGGAGAGCACGGCCGGGAAGAAGTAGACGCCCCGGTAGAGCCGGTGCCCCGGCACCTTGAGGTAGAGGAACGTGGCGAGCAGCCCGGGGATCGCCACGGCGACCGGCAGCAGCAGCACGAGCAGGCCGACGTTGCGCAGGGCGGTGACGAACAGCGGGTCGGCGAACAGCGTCACGTAGTTGTCGAAGCCGACCGGCGTGCCGTTGCGGTCGCCGTCACCGGTGAACGAGAAGTTGACCCCGAGCACCAGCGGCCACAGCCGCAGCCCGACGATGATGAGCACGGCCGGCGCCACCAGGAGGAACGGCGCCAGGCGCTCGGTCCGCGACCCGCGGCGACGACGCGGCGGCGGCCCGCTCGGGCGCCGGCCCGCGGCCGCGTCCACCGTGTCCTCCCCGGTCCGCCCGACCACCGCCGGGCGGGCCCGGGAGGAGGGACCCCCCGGACGCACGAATCAGCAAGGCCGGTCGGTGGGGGGCGACAGCGCGGCGGCCGCGTCTCACGGGGTGGAGACGCGGTAGAACAGCGTGGGGTGGCGGGCCACAA
>NZ_JBHYXZ010000268.1:0-4764 GCF_042752395.1 Actinosynnema sp. NPDC059335
CAGGCTGCCGGCCGTCCTGGTGGCGGTCGTGCTGTGGCCGCGCGCCGCGCCGCCGGACGCCCTGCCGCCGGTCGTGGGCGCGGCGGAGCCGACGATCGAGCTGGACGAGCCGATCGACCTGGGCGACCGGGTCTCGCTCACGTGGACCGCGTCGGACGACCGGCTGTACTTCGCCGTCCGGTACTGGGCCGAGGGGGAGCCGGGGCGGACGGAGGCCGTGGGGTTCGGCAGGTCGGCGACGGTGACCGTCGATCCCGATCGCGGGTACTGCTTCCTGGTGCGGGCCACCGAGGGCGGGGACCGGGTCTTCGAGAGCCGGACCGTGCGGCTGCGCGACGCGGTCTGCCACAGGTGAGGCGGCCGGCGCGGGCCGGGACACCGGGGCGGCTCCGGTGCATCGGCCCGGCGGGTCGGTTCCGCGGGGTCGGCTCGGCAGGGGGCTGAGCGGTCGGCTCGGCGGGTCGGTCGAGCGCGTCGGCCCGGCGGGTCGGTCGAGCGGGTCGGCGCGGCGGGTTGGTCGAGCGGGTCGGCCGGGCTCAGCCGGCGGGGATCGTCTCCCCGGCCTCCCGGCGGGCGGCGTGCAGGTCGGGGAAGGGCAGCCGCACGCGGGTCGCCAGGTAGCGCGCGCCGCTGGTGCCGCCGGTGCCCGGCAGGTCGGCCAGCATCCGCCGCACCACGGCCAGGTGCCCGGCCTGCCAGTCCCGGTAGCCGAGGGCCACGGCCGACAGGCCGTCCACCACGCGGCGCAGCGGGCCGGTGGAGCGGCACGCCTCGGGCAGCGTCACGCCCGCGGCGGCGAGGGCTTCGGCCAGGGCGGTGGCCAGGGGACCCGCGGCGGGGCCGAGGCCCAGCACCCGCTCCAGCTCGGCGAACTGGCGCGACTGCGCGCCGCTGGCCGTGCCCAGGAACGGGCGGAAGCGGGCGAAGCAGGACGGCGGCAGGTGGTCGAGCACGTCCAGCTGGGCGCGCAGCACCCCGAGCAGGGCGGCGGCCCGGGTCAGGCGCTCCGCGGAGGCGTCCGGGTCGCCGCGCCGCAGGGCCTGCGCGGCGTGGTCCAGGTCGAGCAGCAGTTGCGCCAGCCACAGCTCGCTGGCCTGGTGCACCACGATGAACAGGTGCTCGGCGGAGCGGACCGCGTCCGACTCCGCGGCGGGCGACTTCGGCCGCTGGAGCGACAGCAGCGCGTCCAGGCGCAGGTAGCCCGAGTAGTCCAGGGTCATGACGTGCTCTCCACTCGGCGCCGGATCAGCCGCCGCCGGGGGCGAGCAGGCCGTGCGCGGCGAACGCCTCGTCCGCGCCCGGCACGTCGAAGACGCCCGCGGAGCGGAACACCCGCACGGTGGCGCGGCAGATGCGCGCGGCGCGCTCGTCCCCCGCGCCGGGGCCGTAGGAGTCGGTGACGACGGCACGGGCGGTGTCCTCGTCCAGGCCCGCCAGCCGCAACGCGCCGAACACCGGCTTGACGTCCAGGTCCAGGCACGCCTTGACCAGCGCCGGCAGCGCGTGCGCCACCGGTTCGCGCAGGCCGGTGTCGAGCTGGGTCCACAGGCGGTGGAAGAAGTCGGCGAAGAACCGGTGGTGGTGGCCCTCATCCTTGGCGTGGTCCCGGGTCAGGTCGCGCACCACGGTCAGCACGGTGGGGTCGTTGGGGATCTCGTTGAGCACCGCCGTCACCAGCGTCTCGAACACCACGACCTGGAGCAGCGGCACCACGGCGGGCGCGTCGGGCAGCAGCCGCGCGCCGACGTCCTCCAGCGCGTCCACGAAACCGCCGTAGTCCCACGGCGGCAGGGCGACGCCGGTCTCCCGCGCGATCTGGTCGGCCAGGTCCAGGCTGTACAGCGAGTGGTAGCCCTCGTCGCAGTACACCTTGAAGGCGTCGAGCCGCGACTGCACCGGCAGGTCCACACCGGACCGGTTGTTCGCGATCAGCTCGGCGGCCCGGTTGACGATCCGGGTCTCCAGGTGCGCCGTGGACAGCAGGAACTGGTACAGGTGGCGGATCGTGAGGTCGCGGCGGGCGCGCTCGGGCAGCGCGGCCACGGCCTCGTGCGCCAGGTGCGGGATGTGCCGGGCCGGGTAGAACACCTTGCCCTGGTCGGTCTCGTCGTGGAAGAGGCGGCGGGGACCGCCGCGCACGCCGGCGGTCTCGTACCAGGACGCGAACGGGCTGTTCATGGGGTGCTCCTCAAGGGTGCGGTGGCCCGGGCCAGGCGTTCGATGCCGGTGGTGACGAGGTCGGCGGGCACGGCGTGGCACACCCGGAACCAGCCCGGCGCGGGCGCGCCGAACGCCGAGCCGGGCAGCACGTTGACCCGGGCGTCCCGGGTCCGCCGCCACAGCCGGTCCTCGGCGGCGAACGTCGGCTCGTCCAGCCGGTCCCGCAGGTCCGCCCACAGGCTCAGCCCCGCCGTCGCGGGCACGTGCCGGATGCCGTGCGCGGCCAGCAGGGACGCCGCGTGCGCGTGGGACGCGGCCAGCCGGCGCCGGTTCTCGGCCAGCAGCGCGGCCACCCGCGCGTCGTCGGACAGCAGGGCGCACGCGAGCGCCTGGGTGTCGGTGGAGACCGTGGCGAAGTAGGCCAGCGCGCGGGCGGCGTCGCGGGTCGGCCGGGCCGGGCGCAGCACGCCCACCTTCAGGCCCGACAGGCCGAAGTCCTTGGCCAGGCCCCAGATCACGTGCACGCGGTCCGCGTGCGGGCCGAGCACCTCGGGGTCCATCACGCTCACGAACGGGTCCGGGCCGAACGCGCAGTGCGCGTGGATCTCGTCGCTGATGACGTCCAGGTCGTGCTCGGCGGCGACCCGCAGCAGGTCGCGCAGCACCGCGGCCGGGTACACCGCCCCGTGCGGGTTGGCGGGGGAGCTGAGCGCCACCGCGCGCACGGTCGCGCCCTCGCGGCGCAGTCCGCGCACGGTGCGGTCGACGACGCCGGGGTCCAGCGCGAAACCGGTGTCCGGGCTCATCGGCGCGGGGACGAGCCGGGCTCCCGAGCGGTCGGTCAGGTCGCCCGCGAACGCGGAGTAGTAGGGCGCGGGGACGACGATGACGTCACCGGGGTCGCACGTGACCGTGGCCGCGATGTCCAGCGCCGCCGTGGCGCCCGCGGTGATCACCAGGTCGTCGGGGTCCACCGGGGCGCGCCACGTCCGGCCGAGCAGCCGGGCGACGGCGGCGCGCAGCGCGGCGGCGCCGTGGGGCAGGCCGTACCGGGTGTCGGCCGGCGGTCGCGGCGCGGTCAGGAAGGGCCGGAGCACGTCCTCCAGCAACCGGTTCTCGGCGGTGCCGAGGTTGACGTGCCCCGACGGGTTGTCGACCGGGTGGAACGGGTCGGCCTCGGCCTCGAAGTGCGCGGTGGCGATGACGGGGGCGCCCGCGGCGAGCCGGGCGGCGGCACGGGAGGTCATCGGACCGCGCTCCGCTCGACCGGCGTCCCCGTCAGCAGGCCGGGGTGCGCGCCGAGGCCCAGCGAGGCGTCGATGACGGCCCCGTGCAGCAGCGCGGCGGCGGGCAGGGTCAGCCAGTGGATCAGCTCGGCCACCTCCTCGGGTCGGATCAGCCGGCCGCCGGGCAGCCGGGCCAGCAGGGCGGCGCGGCCCTCCGGGGAGAGCCCGTCGAGCGTGCTGGCGCGCAGCATCCCGGTGTCGACCGCGCCGGGGCACACCGCGAAGACGCGCACCGGCTCGTGCGCCAGCTCGGCGGCCAGGTGGCGCGTCAGGTAGGTCAGGGCGGCCTTGCTCATGCCGTCGGCGACGTGGAAGCCGGGGAACGTGGCGATGCCGCCGCCGACGCTGGCGACGTTGACCACGACGCCGTCGCCCCGGCGGAGCATGTCGGGGAGCACCTGCTGCGCCAGCCACAGCGGGCCGAGGCTGTTGACCCGGAAGAACGCGGCGGCCTGCTCGGCCTCGCCGTCCACCTGGGCCTCGACGGTCTTGGAGCCGACGGCGGCGTTGTTGACCAGCACGTCGACCGGTCCCGGCAACTCGGCCGCCAGCCGCTGGTGCGACACCCAGTCGCCCTGCTCGAAGCCGAACGCCGCGACCTCGGCCCCGGCCGCGGTGTGCTCGGCGACGATCCGCTCGGCCCGGTCGCGGCCGCTGCGGTAGGTGAACCACACGCGGTCGCCCGCGGCGGCGAACCGGGCGACCGCGGCCCGGCCGATCCCGCTGGAGCCGCCGGTCACCAGCACGGTCCGCATCATCGTTCTCCTGTCGGTGTGGTGGGCTCGGTCGCCGCGGTCCTCAGGCCCCGCCCGCGAAGGCCAGCGCGTGCACGGCGGAGCCGACCGGGTCGTCCGGGTCGCCGAGGCCGAGCGGCAGGTCGAAGTGGTTGCGGCCGGGCACCACCAGGTCGGTCACGGGCACGCCGAGCGCGGTGGCGCGGTCGACGGCCAGGCGTTGCTGCGCGTCGAAGCCGGCCGGCTCGTCCGCGCCCCTGGCCAGCACCAGGGGCGGCAGCCCGGCGTGCAGGCGCCGCGCCGGCCCGCACTCGGCCACCTCGGCCGCGGTCAGCCCGACCTCCGCGCCGACGCTGGTGTCCAGCAGCGGTTCCAGCTCGTAGAGCCCGCTCAGCAGCACCGCGCCCGCGACGGGCACGGGCGCCGGCGGCACCAGGCACATGGCCGCCAGCTGCGCGCCGACGGAGTGGCCGACGAGCACGACGCGCCGCGGATCGACGCCCAGCGCCGGGGCGTCGTCGCCCCCCATACCCCCCGGTGTCGTTTAAACAAAAACCAGACCACCCAAAACCACCATATAGAGG
>NZ_JBHYXZ010000268.1:4774-5589 GCF_042752395.1 Actinosynnema sp. NPDC059335
GGGGGGGGCGCGCCCCCCCCCCAGCGGGCCGCCGCGCGGGGCGCGCGGGGTGGGCGCCCCCCCCCGCCGGCGGGGGGGCCCCCCCCCCGGCGCGGGCGCCCCCTCGACCAGCTTCCGCACCGCCGCGCGCACCGCCGCGGTGATCCGGGCGACCCGCGCGTGCGGCGAGAGGGGGTAGCCCACCGCCGCGAAGGCCGCGCCCGCGGCGACCAGGCCCGGCGCGCCGTAGGCCGACGACCACTCGTCCAGCAGTTGCCAGTAGCCGCCGTGCACGAACACCACCAGCGGCGCGTCGGGCGCCGGCGCGGGGAAGAAGTGCACCCGCTCGGCGGGGTCCGCGCCGTAGGGCAGCTCCCGCCAGGTCAACGCGGCCCGCGCGGCGGCGGACCGCTCCGCGTACCGGTCGAGGTACGGCTGCACCGAGGGCACGCCCAGCCCGGGCAGGTAGTCGCGGTCGAGCCGGCCCGCACGGGCCCCGGCTAACTCCGGTCCGCTCACCGGGGCCGCCCGCCCGCCGCCCCGCCGCGCCGGTCCTGCGCGCTGGTGTCGATCACGGCGGCGATCCTAGCGACGGGGACGGCCGGGGACGCCCGAACGGCCGCCGCCCGCCACCCCCGCGCGCCGCCGCCCGCGACGCTTCCCGCGCCGACTCGGACCAACGGGACGACCAGGGCGAATGCCGCCGCCCGACGGCCGCGGCGGTGGTCCCGCACGCCCGTCGCCGACCTGCGACGACGGGCGGTCCCCACTCAGCGGGGTGCCCCACCGCGGCGGGCGCGCGGGCCCCCCCGCCCGCGGCGCGGGGCGCCCGGGGC
>NZ_JBHYXZ010000268.1:5599-6049 GCF_042752395.1 Actinosynnema sp. NPDC059335
GGCGGTCCCGAAGCTGCGGGGTGCCGAACGTCGGCGGGCGCGCGTGCCGCCGGCCGGTCGTCGCGGGAGCCGTTCGTCGTGCCGGCGCGCTCGGACCGCCGTTCCGCCGGCGAGCGGGCGACCGCCGTGCCGCGACGGGCGCACCAGGGCCTCCGACCGGCGCGTTCGACGACCCAGGCCGGGGACGACGGCGACGCCACCGGTCCGGCGCGGGAGGCCGCGAGGCGACCGCGCCGAACGGTCGCTCGTCCGGAGGAGGCGGCACGGGCGTTGCGCGGGCCGGCCGGCGGCGACGTGGTCGCCGAGGCCCGCCGCCGGACGCCCTGGTGGCGGACCGGCCCGCGGCGCGACCCGGACGGGGGCCGGGGCGGCCCCCGACCCCACCGGGCGCGCGCCCGGCCCCGCGAGGCGGGGCCCCCCCAAACACGGGGTGAGCGCGAGGTAGGGCGC
>NZ_JBHYXZ010000269.1:0-6046 GCF_042752395.1 Actinosynnema sp. NPDC059335
AGCGCGCACCGCCCCCCCCGGGGGCGGCGCCCCCCCCCCCCCCCCCCGCCGCCCCCGCCCCCCCCCCCGCCCCCCCGGGGGCCGACGGGTCAGCTCCAGGGGTTGGCGGGTTGGTCGTTGATCGCGGTCCAGAAGCGGCCGGTGGGCAGGGTGCCGCTCGCCCACAGCGACCAGCCCACGCCGTCGTGGAACTCGGCCGTGCGCCAGCCCGTGCCGAATGCCGAGGCGCACACCTGGTCCGCCGCCGCACGGCTGGTCAGGGCCGAGCCGAGCACGGGGCCCGTCACCTTCACCTCGCCGAACGCCCAGCTGTGGAACCCGGTGGTCGGGATCCCCGCGGGCGCGGCGCGACCGTCCACGCGCAGGCACAGCACGGGCAGGGCGGTGGTCGCCGCCGTGTCGCCCTGGTAGGGGTTGGTGCGTGCGTCGCTGCCCACCCGGACGATCCCGTCGGAGCGCTGTTCCAGCACAGTCCACGTCATGCCGGCGTGCGTGGCGGGCGCGGGGTTGGCGTTGACGACCGGCGCGGGCCGGCCGACGTAGACGGCCGGCGCGCCGGGCCCGAGCACGGCGGCGTCCAGGGTGCAGGTGTCCAGCCAGGCGGCCGGGACCTGGGCCTGCCGGCACACCGCCTCGGCCCGCTGGCGCACCGTCGGGTCGAGGTGGCCGGTGAAGAACGGGCCGGACGGGTTGCCGACGCTCACCGCGTCGCACGCCTGCAGCAGCGACGTGACGGGGTTGGCCCGCCAGCTCGCGCCGAACCGGGTGTAGAGGTCGCTGAACGAGATCGGGATGGAGAACCGGGTGCCGTCCTTGGCCTCCAGCAGCCTCGGGTTGTGGTCGGGGTTGCCGAGCAGGCCGCGCACCGTGACCGGCCAGGTGCCCAGGCCGACCTGCAGGTCGGAGTAGACGGGGTTCGCGCCGGTGTTCGCGGTGACGCGGACGCTGTTGCCGGCCTGGTCGCGGACCAGGTACCGGTTGCCGTCACGGCGGATGCCCACGCCGCCGGGCAGCAGCACCGCCGCGCCGGGCGCGAGTTCCGTGGCGCGCCCGTCCACCACCAGGCGCGTCCCGTCGCACAGCGCCACCCTGGTGGTGCCCATCCTCGTGGCGACCGACCGGTTGACCGAGGCGTTCGGCCACGACGGAGCGCCGGACACCTTGCGGGTCTGGACCTCGAACGCGCTGCCGACCTGCGCCTCGACGAAGTCGCCGGTGGCCTGGAAGTCGTAGAGCAGGCCGGCGAACGTGCGCTGGTGGGTGTCGCCGATGGTCACGGCGGCGTTGCACCCGTCGGCCAGGGCGTCGCCGGTCTTCTCGTTGAAGATCACGGCCGGGCCGCCCGGCGCCACCGAGTCCGGCGCGGCGCCGAGGTTGAGGTTGTTGCTCTCGCCGGTGAAGCCGTCGACCCGGCACAGGGGCGCTTCCGTGCCGCCGTGGTTGATCCTCGTGCGGACGGTGAGGTTGGCGGTCGGGTCGCCGGGGTTGGTGTTGAACTCGGCGGTGGAGGCGTTGCCGAAGCCGAACACGTTGAACTCCGCCTTGACCCAGCCGGGGTCGGGCGCGAGCACGTGCGTCCGGGTCGGCGCGACCGACGCCATCATGCTGGTCCCGTTGTGGAAGATCGCGGTGTCGGTGTCGGTGCCCGTGTTCACCACGCCGGTCAGCGCGAGGTTGGGGTTGGCGATGTCGGTGATCGGCACGTTCGCCGTTTCGGTCGCCGCCGACTTCTGGTAGCAGTAGATTTCCGGCAGGTACGGCGGGTACTCGACCCAACCGGCCGGGCAGGGGTTGTTGTAGACCAGCAACCAGTATTCGACGAAGATCCGGCCCGTGGTGCCGCTGTTGGCGAACACGAACTGCTTCCAACCGGTGCACTGCGTCGGTTGGGCCGCGCCCGCGCATTCCGCGGCCGCGAAGAAGTTGGTGTTGAGCTGGAGGCTGTAGGCGTTCGGCACCGGCGCGCCGCCCTCCTTGAGGGGCGACCGCACGTTGCTCACGCCGGTGACGCCCTCGAACGACCCCGTCGCCTGGGTGATCACGCCGCTCGCGGTCGGCGCCTGCGCCACGATGTCGTAGCCGCTGCCGATGCGGGCGTTGGGCGGCGCCGGCCGTTTCGGCACCATGGGGGCCGCCGGCGGGGCGACGCACGCGGTCTCCCGCCAGGCCAGGCCGGGGTAGTCGGCGGTGAAGCAGCCGGGCGTCGCCGGCGGCGCCACCCCGGCCATGGTCGCGTGCCACGCGTCGAGCGTCGCCGCGGTGGCGGGCGCGCCCGCGGCGGCTCCGGAGTGGATTCCCGCGAACAGCAGGACCACGGTCACCACGCCGAGAATTGTTCGGATCGTGCCGCGTCTTCGCGGAAGCAGGGTCATCGCTCGGTCCTCCCGGAATGGAAAACTGCGTCGGCAGGGGGAATTTCGGGCAGGCTTCGACGCCGCGTGCTCGGCGAGCACCGTCGGGGTCGGTATTCGGAGTACGCGCGATTCGTGCGGTGCACGGAACATCGGGTCGTTCCCGGGCATCGTGGGGTTCGACCACCCGGCCTCCGGCGGTCCGCGGTGCGCCGGGAATCGAGCGTAACACTCCGCGCTACGGCGACAATTACCCTGAGTGGCCGCTTTGGGGCGGGACCGGCCGGCGCGCCGACGACGGGCACAGGAGCCGCTCTACCGGTTGGTCGCGGCGCATTCCCGCGGGTGGCGGCCGGACCCCGTCAGGCGCCGGCGCGCGAGCCGCCGATGCGCGGGGTCATTCGACGGACCACAGCGGCGCGACCGGTCCGGCGGCGAGCTGCGGCGCGGCGCGCGTGCCCGGCGCCGGGAGCGCGAGCAGGTCGTCCACGACTTCGTCCAGCGCGCCGTGGCGGACCCACAGCAGGCGGGGCGGCTGCTCGCCGTCGCTGCGCAGCCCTTGGACGTCGTCGCGGTCGCGGATGCGGATGACGTCCACGTGCAGGCTCCCCGGCCAGCCCTTGGTGCCCTGGATCTCGACGACCTGACCCACCTCGTCGAGCAGCGGCACGACCTGCCACCCGCGGCGGATCAGCTCGACCAGACCGCGCAATTCGGGGTGTGCCGTGAGTGCGACGAGCGCGTTGTGCCTCAATGCGTCGTTCATATGCACCCTTACCGCCTCATCGCACCGTCATGAATCCGGGTGCGCGCCTCCCGCACCGCACCCATGCGTTCTCATCGCGCCATGTTGGTACCCCGTTGCACGTGCTGCTGCACGTGCAGGACGAGTGAATCGTACCGGACGGGTATTCCGATGAGTCGATACGGAAAATGCATGGGAGCCGTATACCGCGTATCGCGGGGACGCGAGCGAACCCCCTGCTCACGTCGGAGGTTGGGGTCAAGGTGTTACGCCTCGCGCGTTTACCCGTGCGCCGCTACCGGGCGGGGAGGTCGGGCGAGGTCGCGGAAGTGCCCGGAGACCGCGGTGAGGGCGTCCACGCACGCGCGGAATCGCACCCGCGGTCGTCGTCCTCCGCGCGTGTCACGGTGAGGATCGTGCGGTGGAGCGCCGGGCGGGTGGCCGGTACGCGCACGCCGACGGGCACCGTCCCGGCCCGGGGCGCGGCACGGCGACCGCGCGGGCGCGGTGGCGGGGATCGCGCCGGCCCGCCGGGTGCCGGTGACGTCGTCGCGCAGCCGCGCCGGCCCACACGGGGAAGCGGCGCTGCCGGGCTCCGTGCCGGTCCGTGGCGTCCTGTGTCAGGTGGAGCTGAGGGTCACGCTGCCGAATCGCGGGCGGGAGGCGGGGGCCGGGATCGTGGCCTCGGCGGCGTCCTCGCCGGCCGGTTCGAGAGGCACGGGCGCCAGGATCACCGACGGGATGCCGCCGCCGTCCCACAGGCCCTCCTCCCGCAGGTGCGCCAGGTGATCGGTGACGTCGAAGCGCAGCGTCAGGCCGGCGCCGCCGTGGTGGTGGATGTCGCCGCCGATCGCGCCGAAGAAGTCGAGGTGCCCGACGAAGTAGGGGCTGTCGGCGCTGAGGTCGTCGTCCCCTTCCGGGGCCCCGAGCAGCACCCGGTAGGTGGTCCCCGGCGACTCGTCGGCCCGCAGGTCGCCGATGGTGAGGATCACTCGTTCCGGGGTGTCGCTCTGCACGGCGACACCGAGGGCGTCGATCCCGCCGCTCTCGGCCTGGAGGGGCACGGCCTGAGGTCGGGAGCCCAATTCGGAGCCCGTGTCCGCGCGGCCGAGGATGCGGTCGGGGTTCCCAGGGACGGCGCCGGTCACCTGCAGGCTGCGCCATTGCGGGCCGACGGCGGGGCGGGTCCACACGTCGTAGTTGTCGTACGTGTAGCCCAGTGCCTCCGGGGTGAGCATGTCCTTGGACTTCTTGCCGGCTTTCTTGGCGTTCTCGTCGCGGAAGGAGTGCTCCTTGTCGAGCCACGCCTTGGCCTCGGGGTTCTTGCCGCCGCGCCTGATCCAGGACTCCCACAGCCGGTCGATGTTGGCGTGGTGGAGCCAGAAGATCGGATCGCGGGGCGAGACGAACACCCCCATCCAGCCACCCACGAACAGGTGAATCTTGTTGTGCGGGACCGATTCCAGGGCACCGAAATCGGCCGCGTCGTGAGGCATGTCCGATCCGGTGTCCTTGCTGCCGAAGTAGTCCGGCCGCACGCCGGGGAACACCTTGGCCCGCATGGCCGTGGTCGGGTCGACCAACTCCCAGGCCGCACCGAAGCCGGCATTGGCGGTTTCGCTCCGCTTGATGCAGTCGTGCAGCGGGTTGGCCATGTACCGCACGTCCGCGGTGGGCCCCTGCCTAAGGTCGCGGATCTCGGGCTGCCGGAACGCCGCCGGGAGCTTGCGGAACTCCTTCGACGCCGGGCTCATCGGGTCGTCGCCCGCCACCCGCGTGTAGCTCCAGTACGGCAGCGACCAGTGCCGCGGCCCGCCCAGCCTCTGGACCACCCGGCCCACGATCAGCTCGAAGTAGTACAGGTACGCACGGTGCCAGGGCAGGAAGAACCAGCCGCCGTGCGGGCACTGGTTCCACTCGGGGTTCCACCCGTCGGGGGGTTTCGTGCTCGAGTCCGGACTCCCCGAACCGTGGATGTTGGCCTGCCAGCGCCAACTGCGCGGATCCTCGTCGTAGTCCTTCATCATCTCCCCGACCGCGTAGGCGTACCAGAGGATGTCCGGGTGCCAGTTGTCCGGGTCGCTCGTCATCGTCGCGACATCGCGACGGGTGCGGGTGGCGGGCGCGTCGTTCATGAGGGGCTTCTTCCCATCCGTGTCGATGCGGTGCGCCGCCGCTCGTCCCCCTGTCCACCAGGCCGCCGGCGGGTTGTGGACGAGTCCGTCGACCGCGTCGGCGGGCACCGGAGCGGTGGTGTCGGCGCAGGATCGTGCGGCGGGGTTCCTCCTGTGGTTCTCGCTCCCGCCAGTACGCCACCCGGGTGCCCCGACGGCATCCCGAGCCCACCATTCGGGTGTACTCGGCGCTCGCTCCACCGGTCTCGCACCCGCGCAGGGCGCGACCGGACCGGCACGGCGATCCGGTTCCTGCGACGGACTCAGCTCAGAGGTCGCCACCCTCCTCGAGATCCGCGCTCGATCATCCGCCTCGCGTCGTTGTCATCCCGCTCGACGCCTGCCACCGATTCCCGGCCACCGCAGCGGATTCGTCCCTGATATGACTGGAGATATGGCAGTGCGCACACCACTCCACACCGCTCTGCGGCATTCTTGTTGCGCCGCGCCCGGTCCGGCAGCCATTGGGGCGCAGCTGCCAATTCTGCGGGGTCGACTTCGAGGTGGCGAACGTAGAACTGGCGCAGCGCCCTGACTCCGCAGTGGAGGGCACGGGTTTACGGAAATGTCCTCGGCCACTCGAAATCGGACACTACGGGCTCCACGGCCTCCGGCCGTTGTCGGCGGTGGAGGAGGGCCGGGAGCCGCCGCCCCGGCACGGCTCGGTGGCGGCGCGCGCGGCACACCACGCCGGCGCCCCCGCCACCCCCGGGCCGGCCTGCCTGCGACCCGACGCCCGCCCGCATCGAGACACAAAACAACAAACACACCAACAC
>NZ_JBHYXZ010000270.1:0-6033 GCF_042752395.1 Actinosynnema sp. NPDC059335
GCCTGGCCCGGGGCGGGGGGGCCCGCGGGGGGTGTTCTCCGTCGGCAGGGCCGCCCGGCGCGGAACGGCACCGTTCACGCGCGGTCAAGCGATCCAGCGCGCAACGGCACCGTTCACCGGCAGTCGGACCGCCCGATGCGAAACGGCACGGTTCACGCGCGGTCAAGCGGCCGGGCGCGGGACGACACCGTTCACCGGCGGACGCACCGCACGGCGCGCAACGGCACGGCTCACGCGCGGTCAACCGGTCCGGCGCGCAACGGCACCGTTCACCGGAGGACGGACCGCCCGGCGCGGGGCGACGCGGGTCGGCGGCGGGCGGGCCGACCGAGCGGGACGACCGGGATCGTCGGTGGTGCGACCGCCGTCGCGGGATCACTCGATTCGTCATGGGTGCTCGGCCACCTGCTACGGGGTCGTCACGGGTGCTCGGGTTGCGCGCTGCGGGGCGACGTGGCTCGGCGGCGGGGTGGTGGCGGGCTCACTCGCCCCTGGATCGGGTCGAACCGATTCGACAACGCAGCCTTCAGCGACTCGACGCGGCACCCATCGATCGCTGCGGTGACCATACCGGGAGTAGTCCGACGACTCCTATCGGTTGGCAGATTTCTGCCACGTTCCACCACTACAGGCGCTCAATAGCAGGTCAGGGCGGATGATCTGGGCGTGCCGAGACAGCAGCCCGTTGCCCGTCGGACGCCCTCCAGCGTAGCGTCCGTCGCGGTCGAACCGGTTCGAGTTGACTAGCGTTCCGCCCCCGCCGATCCGCCGGCCGGCGGGTACGGCCGCCCCGTCCCGTGTCGTCGCCGCGGGGCCGTCGCCGCGTCACCGACCCGGCCGATCTTCGCGCGCGTTTCGACCGCAGGAGCGGACAAGGAGTCGCGGAATGCAGCCTTCACCTGTTCCCCCACCGGTTCACCCGGTCGCCCGACACCGCACCGGGGTCGTGCCCCGCCTGCGCGCGGTGCTCGCGGTGGCCGTGCTGTTCGCGGCCGTGCTGACCGCCGACACGCTGGCGTCCGCGCCGACGGCCTCGGCCGCCGGCACCGGGCCGTGCGACATCTACGCCGCGGGCGGCACGCCGTGCGTCGCGGCGCACAGCACGACCCGGGCGCTGTACGGCTCGTACTCGGGCAACCTCTACCAAGTCCGGCGCTCGTCGGACAACACCACCAGGGACGTCGGCGTCCTGGCCGCGGGCGGCACCGCGAACGCGGCGGTCCAGGACTCGTTCTGCGCGGGCACCACCTGCGTGATCACCGTGGTCTACGACCAATCCGGCCGGGGCAACGACCTGTGGTACCAGGGTTCGACGGTCGTCCCGGGCTCGACCCAGAGCCGACCCGCGATCGCGACGTCGGAGTCGCTCGCGGTCGGCGGCAACAAGGCGTACTCGCTCTACATCAACCCGGGCAACAGCTACTGGCGCGACGGCCACCTGACCGGCGTGCCCACCGGGAGCGCGCCGGAGGGCATGTACATGGTGACCAGCGGCACGCACGTCAACAGCGGCTGCTGCTTCGACTACGGCAACAGCGAGACGACCCGCAGCGCGGACGCGGCCGGCGCGATGGACGCGATCAACTTCAGCACGCAGTGCTGGTTCGGCGGCTGCTCCGGCACGGGCCCGTGGGTCCAGGCCGACCTCGAATGGGGCCTGTACCCGGGCGGGAGCCAGTCCTGGAACCCCAACCAGCGCGCGTTCACCAGCCGCTACGTCACCGCGATGCTGAAGAACAACGGAACCACGCGGTTCGCGCTCAAGGGCGGCAACGCGCAGTCCGGGGCCCTCACCACGCTCTGGGACGGCGCGCTGCCCAACGGGTACAGCCCGATGAAGAAGCAGGGCGCGATCATCCTGGGCAGCGGCGGCGACTGCTGCAAGCCCGGCGGTGGCGCGAACCTCAGCGCCGGCACGTTCTACGAGGGCGCGATGGTCGCCGGTTACCCGTCCGACGCGACCGAGAACGCGGTGCAGGCCAACATCACCGCGGCCGGCTACGCCGCCGGCGGCGGGACCACGCCGAGCGGGGCCATCCGGGCGGTGGGCGCGGGCAAGTGCCTGGACGTGCCGAACGGCTCCACGACCGGCGGCACCCAGGTGCAGATCCGCGACTGCTCCGGCGGCGCCAACCAGACCTGGACGCGCACGCCGTCCGGCGAGCTGACCGTCTACGACGGCGGCAACCAGCGGTGCCTCGACGCCAACGCCGCGGGCACCGCGGCCGGCACGAAGGTGATCATCTGGTCCTGCAACGGCCAGCCGAACCAGCGGTGGAACGTCAACGCGAACGGCTCGATCACCGGCGTCCAGTCCGGCCTGTGCCTGGACGTGTCGGGGGCCTCCACGGCCAACGGCGCACCGGTCCAGCTCTGGACCTGCCACGGCGGCGCGAACCAGCAGTGGAGCACGAGCTGACCGAGGAACCCGGCGCGGGCACGCACGGCGCCGGGGCACAACGCGGCTCCGACGACCGGAGCCGGTGAGAGGAGTGGTTGATGCGCCGCAGATTGAGGCGCGCGGTCTCCGCGTTGGGGGCCGCACTGCTGATGGTGGGACTCGCCGTTCCGGTCGCCCAGGCGCACCCGGAGGGCTTCCACGTGCTGGTGTTCAGCAAGACCGCGTCCGGCGCCTACCGGCACGACTCGATCCCCGCCGGGCTCGCGATGTTCGACCAGCTCGCCTCCGAGCGGCAGTGGGAGCTGACCAAGAGCGAGGACTCCAGCGTCTTCAACGACGCCACGCTCGCCACGTACGACGTGGTGGTCATGCTCCAGACGTCGGGCATGGTGTGGGACAACGACGCGCAACGCGCGGCCGTGCAGAAGTACCTCCGCGGCGGCGGCGGGATCGTCGCGATCCACAACGCCACGGACATGAACATCGAGCAGCAGTTCCCGTGGTGGGACCAGATGCTCGGCATGACCATGACCCAGCACTCCGCGACCGTGACCGGCACCGCCAAGGTCGCCGACCGCAAGCACCCCTCCGGCGCGGGTCTGCCGGACCGGTGGACGCGCACCGAGGAGTGGTACAACTTCGACCGCAACGCGCGCGGCAACGTGCACGTGCTGGTGACCGCGGACGAGACGACCTATGACGCGGGCAGCTCCAAGATGGGCTACGACCACCCGATCTCGTGGTGCCGCAACTTCGAGGGCGGCCGCGTCTGGGCCACCGGCATGGGCCACCAGGCGTCCAGCTACTCGGAGTCGCTGTTCCGGCAGCACGTCGCGGGCGGCGTGGAGAGCGCGGGCGGCAAGGTCGCGTCGGACTGCGGTCCGACCGTGTGGGCCAGCTACGAGAGAGTCGCGCTGGACCAGAGCACGATCGCGCCGGGCGCGGTCGACGTGGCGCCGGACGGCCGGGTGTTCTTCACCGAGTACGGCGGCAAGCTCAAGATCTACAAGCCGGACACCCGCACCACCGTCACGGCGGCGTCGCTGAACGTCTACGGCAACGGCCAGAACTCCGAGGACGGCCTCACCGGCATGGCGCTGGACCCGGACTTCGCGACCAACCGGTACATCTACCTCAACTACTCGCCGGCCGACTCGACCGAACAGGCGACCCGGATCTCCCGGTTCACCATGAACGGCGACACGCTGGACCGGTCGAGCGAGAAGGTCCTGCTCACGGTGCCCGCCTGGCGCGAGAACGAGCCCGGCCACACCGGCGGCTACCTGGCGTTCGGGCCGGGCAAGAACCTCTACATCGGCGTCGGCGACGACATCAACCCGTTCGCCTCCGACGGCTACGCGCCGATCGACGAGCGCTCCGGCCGCAAGTGGTGGGACGCCCAGGGCACCGCGGCCAACACCAACGACCTGCGGGGCAAGATCCTGCGCATCCACCCGGAGGCCAACGGCACCTACACCGTCCCGTCGGGCAACCTGTTCGCCCCCGGCACGGCGAAGACCCGGCCGGAGATCTACGCGATGGGCTTCCGCAACCCGTTCCGGTTCAGCGTCCACCCGACCACGGGCGTGATCTACGCGGCCGACTACGGCCCGGACGCGGGCGCGGACAACGCCAACCGCGGTCCGGGCGGGCTCGTCGAGTGGAACGTGATCAAGTCGCCGGGCAACTACGGCTGGCCGTACTGCATCGGCAACAACACCCCGTTCAACGACTACAACTTCGCCACCGGGCAGTCGGGCGCGAAGTTCAACTGCGCGTCGCCGACCAACACCTCGCCCAACAACACCGGCCTGACCACGCTGCCCGCCTCGCGCGCGGCGGACGTCTGGTACGGCAACAGCGCCACCGAGGGCCGCAAGTTCCCGGAGCTGGGCGACGGCGGCGAGGCGCCGATGGCGTTCCCGATCTACCAGTACAACGCGAACAACCCCTCACCCACGAAGTTCCCGGCCTACTTCGACCAGACGCCGTTCCTCGGCGACTGGTCCCGCAACCGGATGTGGGAGTTCCGCACCGACTCGTCCGGCAACCTCCTGAAGATCAACGACTTCCTGAGCAACCTGAGCTTCGCGTCGCCGATGGACATGAAGTTCGGCCCGGACGGCTCGATGTACCTGCTGACCTGGGGCACGGGCTGGGACGACAACGTGCACCTGCCCGGCGCGGGCCTGTGGCGCATCGACTACAACGCCGGTGAGCGCAGTCCCATCGCGCAGGCCACGGCCACGCCGTCGTCCGGCGGCACGCCGCTCACGGTCCAGTTCTCCAGCGCGGGGTCGCGCGACCCCGAGGGCGGGGCGCTGACCTACCGGTGGACGTTCGGCGACGGCGGCACCTCGACCGCCGCCAACCCGTCGCACACCTACACCACGGCCGGCACGTTCGCCGTCCAGCTCACGGTGACCGACCCGACCGGCAAGACCGGCACCGCGAACCTCACCGTCACCTCCGGCAACACCGCGCCGACCGTGCGGTTCACCGGCCCGGCCGACGGCGGGATGTTCGCCTGGGGCGACACGATCCCGTACACCCTCTCGGTGACCGACGCCGAGGACGGGACGATCGACTGCACCCGGGTGGTCACCCAGGCCAACATCGGCCACGACGCCCACAAGCACCCGCTGGGCAACCCCATCCAGGGCTGCTCCGGCTCGATCCGGGCCGAGGCGGACACCGAGCACCAGAACGGCAACGCGCACATCATCGGCTCGGCCGAGTACACCGACAAGGGCGCGGCCGGGCTGCCGGGGCTGACCGGCAGCGGGTCGGTCGTGCTGCAGCCCAAGCGCAAGCAGGCCGAGTTCTTCACCGGCTCGTCCGGCGTGCGGGTGGTCGCCCAGGCGGGCGCGGAGTCCGGCGGGCGCGTCGGCGACATCAGCAACAACGACTGGATCTCGTTCAAGCCGGTCAACTTCACCGGGATCAACCAGGTGTCGTTCCGGGTGTCCTCGCCGTCGGGCGGCGGCACGATCGAGCTGCGGTCGGGCTCCCCGACCGGCGCGCTGATCGCGTCCTCGTCCGTGACGAGCACCGGCGGGTGGGACAACTACCAGAACATGCCCGCGGTGAACATCACCAACCCGGGTGGCACGGTCGAGCTGTTCGTGGTGTTCAAGACGTCGTCGGCCAACAGCTTCGACCTCGACTCGATCAACTACGTCGGGCCCGGCGTCGGCACCGGCGGTGGCGGCGGGACGGCGAAGCAGATCGTCGGCATCGGCGGCAAGTGCGTCGACGTCAACGGCGCGTCCACCGCCGACGGGGCCAAGGTCCAGCTCTGGACCTGCAACAGCGGCAACAACCAGAAGTGGACGCAGACCGGCTCGACGCTGCAGGCGCTGGGCAAGTGCATGACCGTCGCCAACGGCAGCCAGACCGACGGCGCGGCCGTGCAGCTCTGGTCGTGCAGCGGCGCGTCGTCGCAGAACTGGTCCGTGCAGTCCGACGGCACCATCCGCAACGGCACGAAGTGCCTGGACGCCAACGGCGGCAGCTCCGCCGACGGCACCCAGTTGATCATCTGGTCGTGCAACGGCGGGGCCAACCAGAGGTGGAGCCTCCGCTAGCGGTCGGCACTCCACCCGGGCGGGCGCGCCCCGCGCGCCGCGCGC
>NZ_JBHYXZ010000271.1:0-5983 GCF_042752395.1 Actinosynnema sp. NPDC059335
GCACCCCCACCCCGCGGTGGGGGTGCCGGCCCGTTCGTCTCGTCGGGCGGGCGGTGGTCGTTCCGGCGCGGGGAAGTCGTCCGCCTGCCGGTGGTCGGTGGCGATCCGGCGCGGTCACCGGGTCGCCGACGCCGGTTCGGTCAGAGCGCCGTCACAGGGCCTGCTCGGTCCTGCCGGCGGAGGTGCTGGTCGAGGCGCCGCCGAGTCGGCGGGCGGTGTTGACCAGACCTTCCATGCTGAACGCCTGCGGGGTGTTGCCCATGTGGCGGCCGGTGGCCGGGTCGTACTCCTCGCTGAGCAGGCCGACGTCGTTGCGCAGGCCGAGCAGCCGTTCGAACAGCTCCCGGGCCTCGTCGGCGCGGCCGGTGCCGTGCAGCGCGTCGACCAGCCAGAACGTGCAGGCCAGGAACGCGCCTTCGGTGCCCGGCAGGCCGTCGACGCCACCGTCGGCGTCGGTGCGGTAGCGCAGCACGAACCCGTCCTCGCACAACTCGCGCCGCACCGCGTCCACCGTGCCCCGCACGCGCGGGTCGTCCCAGGGCAGGAACCCGACCCTCGGGATCAGCAGGAGCGAGGCGTCCAGCCCTTCCGAGCCGTAGAACTGGGTGAACGTGCCCCGTTCGGCGTCGAAGCCCTGCTCGCACACGTCGGCGTGGATGCGGTCGCGCACCTGCCGCCACCGGTCGACCGGGCCGTCCAACCCGTGGTTCTCCACGGTGTGCACCGCCCGGTCGAGCCCCGCCCAGGCCATGACCTTGGAGTGCACGAAGTGCCGGCGCGGGCCGCGCACCTCCCACAGCCCGTTGTCCGGGTCGTCCCAGTGGCCCTCCAGGTAGTCCAGCAGCGCCCGCTGGAGGTCCCAGGCGGTGTCGCTGGTGTGCAGCCCGGCCTCGCGGGCCAGGTGCAGACCGTCGAGGACCTCGCCCCACACGTCGAGCTGGAACTGGTCGGCCGCGGCGTTGCCGACCCTGACGGGTGACGCGCCCTCGTAACCGGACAGCCACGGCACGGTCTGCTCGGGCAGCCGCCGGCGGCCGTCGATGCCGTACATGATCTGCAGCTTCGCCGGGTCGCCCGCCACCGCCCGCACCAGCCACTCGCGCCAGGCGCGGGCCTCGGCCACGAAACCCGTGCCCAGCAACGCCTGGAGGGTGAACGTGGCGTCGCGCAGCCAGCAGTAGCGGTAGTCCCAGTTGCGCGGGCCGCCCCACTGCTCCGGCAGCGACGTGGTCGCGGCGGCCACGATGCCCCCGGTGGGCGCGTAGGTCAGGGCCTTGAGCGTGACCAGGGCCCGGCGGACCGCCTCCGACCAGGGGCCGTCGTAGGTGCAGCGGCCGATCCAGCCCCTCCAGAAGTCCTCGGTGTCCAGGACGGCCTGCTCGGGGTCGACCGCATGCGGGCGCGGCAGGTGGGAGGCGGTGTGGGTGAGCACGAACGGCACCCGCTGCCCCGCCCGCACCTCGAACTCCGCGGTGGTGGTCAGGTCGTGCCCGTGCACCGGCACGCCGGCCTCCAGCCACACCGAGTCGGGCCCGGCGACCGCGGCCAGCGCGCCGTCGTGGTGGCGCACCCACGGCACGACGCCGCCGTAGTCGAACCGCAGCCGCAGGTCCATGCGCATCGGCACGCTGCCCGACACGCCTTCCACCACCCGCACCAGGTCGGCGGCCTCACCGCGCGGCGGCATGCAGTCGATCACCCGCACCGTGCCGTCCGGTGTGCCCCACTCCGACTCCAGCACCAGCGAGTCGCCCCGGTAGCGGCGGCGGGTGGCCGGGCCGCCGGTCGCCGGGGCGAGCAGCCAGCGGCCCGCGCTCTCGTCGTGCAGCAGCGCGGCGAAGCAGGCCGGCGAGTCGAACGCGGGCAGGCACAGCCAGTCCACGCTGCCGTCCCGGCCCACCAGCGCGGCGGTCTGCAGATCACCCAGCAGGGCGTACTCCTCGATCGGTGACGGCACCGCTCATCGACCGCCTTCCAGCTCGACGACCACCTTCACGCCCTCCGGCCCGGCCTCGAAGGCCTCGGCGAAGGCGTCCAGCGGCACGCGCCTGGTGATCAGGCCGTCCAGCCAGTCCCGGTCCGCCGCCGCCAACGCTTCCGCCGCCTGCCGGTAGTGGCGCAGGTTGGCGTTGACCGAACCGACGACGGCGTTGTTCTCCAACACCATCTCGCGGTTCACGCCACCCGCGTCGATCTCGGACTTCCGGCCGGGCTCCGACACGCCCGTGAGGCAGATGACGCCGTACGGGGAGGTGTTGCGCATGGCGGCGAACACCAGGGAGCCCACACCGGTCGCCTCGATCACCACGTCCGGCTGCAACTTCCCGGCCACCTCCTCGACGTCGCCGTGGTGGTAGGTCGCGCCCAGCCGCTCGACCAACGCCGGTTTCGGCCCGTCGGCGACCCGGTCCAGCACGTGCACCTCCAACCCCTGCTGGACCCCGATCATCGCCGCCAGCAGCCCGATCGGCCCCGCGCCCGTCACCAGCGCCCGCTCCGGCTCGAACCAGGCGCGCTCCCCCACCCGCCGCACCTGCTCCCACGCCTTGGCCACCACCGAGGTCGGCTCCATCAGCACCCCGACCCGTTCCAGCGCCGCGTCGAGCGCGACCGCGTAGTCGGCCTCCACGCACCACAGCCCGGCGCCGTACCCGTCCAGCTCCTTGATGCCGCGCTCGGTGTAGCGGCCGTTGCGGCAGTTGTCGAACTCGCCCCGCGCGCACGCCCCGCACGGCACCGGGTCCGGCCGCCGCACCACCCCCACCACGAGGTCGCCGGCGGAGAATCCGCTGCCCTCCGGGGCGCTCCTCACGCGGCCCAGCGACTCGTGCCCGATGACCAGCCGGTCGCGTCCCGGCGGCGCCCACCCGTACTCCCCGTCGGCGATCTCCCGGTCCGTCCCGCACACCCCCACGACCAAGCCCTCGACCACCAACTCGCCCGGTCGTGGTTCGGGGTCCGGGAGCTCGGTCAACTGCAACGACCCGGCGGCGCCGGGCACGACGGTGAGTGCGCGCATGGTCGGGGACTACCCGTCGGCCCCGCGCCCATGCCTCCGGGAGATCCGCGCGAGCCGGGCCGGGGCGGTCGGCCCTCACGGGGTGCGCACCGCAGCGGTCACGTCGTCGTGCCGCGGTGGCGTCGGTAGTGGCGGGCGGAGCGGGCGCGGTTGCCGCAGCCCGCCGAGCACCACTCCCGGCGGGGGTGGTCCTTGAGGAAGTACAGGACGCAGCCCGGTCCGAGGCAGGCGCGGAGTCGGTGACGGCCGTCCCCGCCGAAGAGGGCGATCGCGTCCTCGGCGATGGCCGAGACGACCGCGGCGACGGCCCGTCCCGCGGTGCGGGTGTGCCGTGAGGGCTCGGGTGTCCAGGACAGGGCGGACCAGCGGGGTGTGTCGGCGGCCGTCTCGTTGAGGACGCTCACGGCCGCGTGGAGCCCGTGCGGGTCGGCGGCCGCCGGGCGCGGGTCCTCGGTGACCTCGGCGGCCAGCCTGCGCAGCGCGTCCCGCAGGGCGACCAGGCGGTCGTGGTCGGCGGCGGTGGGTTCGCCCGGGGCGCTCGAGTGGTCCGTCCGGTGGTGGACGGCGTGCAGCCACGCCGTGACGCCGTCGCGATCGCGCAGCGCGTCGTGCACGCCGTCCCGGTCGGCGAAGAGGGTGTTCATCAGCTCGACCGGCAGCGGCTCACCCAGCAGCGGCGCATCGGTGCCCATGCCGTCGAGGCTAGCGCACTTCTAACGGTTGCCGTGGCCCTCATCCGTTGACACGAGCACGGGCCCGTGCCAGAGTTCTAACGGTTGGACACATAGCTAACCGTCAGAACCGAAGGGGTGGCGCGGCATGTCCGGTTTCCACGCGGGAGAGCTGGCCGTGCAGCGCCGGGCGGGCGTCTCCCAGGACGCGGCACGGCTCTCGGCCATGGTCGCCCCGGCCTCGCTCGGCGCGGGCATGGCGCGGTTCCTGGCCGAACGGACCTTCGCCGCGATCACCGCGCGCGACGGCGCCGGCGCGCTGTGGACCTCCCCGCTCACCGGCCCGCCGGGGTTCCTGCACGTCGACTCGGCGACCACCGTCACGGCGCGGACGTCGCCGGCCGAGGGCGACCCCCTCCACGACCTGCCGGCGGACCAGCCGGTCGGCCTCATCGCGGTCGAGTTCGCGATCCGCCGCCGCCTGCGCCTCAACGGCACGCTGTCCCGCGCCGGGCACGAAGGGCTGCGCGTGGAGGTGGAGCAGGCGTTCGGCAACTGCCCCCAGTACATCCAGGCCCGCCGCCTCCGCGACGCCGCCGCCACGACCCCGGCCGCCGCGCCGGTCCGACGCGGGACGGAACTCACGCCCGACGACGTCGCCCTGATCCGCCGTGCCGACACCTTCTTCGTCGGCACCACCCACCCCACCCGCGGCAACGACGCCTCGCACCGGGGCGGGGCGCCCGGCTTCGTGCGGGTCGAGGGCGGCGGGCTGTGGTGGCCCGACTACCCGGGCAACAACATGTTCACCACCCTCGGCAACATCCACGCCGACCCCGAGACCGCGCTGCTGTTCTGCGACTTCGCCACCGGCCGCACCCTGCACCTGTCCGGTCGGGCCGAGGTCGGGTGGACCGATCCCGGAGCCCCCGGCGACGACGACCGGACCGGGCGCCGCGTCCGCTTCACCCCGGGGCACGTGGTCGCCGGCCGGCTGCTGCCGCTGCGCGCCGACTCCGTGTCGCCGTCCCCGCACAACCCGCCGCTCGCCGGCCGGTGACGGCTGGACCTCCGTCAGCGCGAGGACGTCCGACGCCACCACTTGTCGGCTTCCACCACGCCGTAGGCGACCACGGCCAGCGCCACCACGGCCGCCCAGTCGCGCCACCCGATCGGCGCGGTGTGGAAGAGGGCGTTCATCGCCGGCAGGTAGGTGAACACCAACTGGAGGCCGACGGTGACGGCGACGCCGACCAGCAGCCACGGGTTGCGCCGGAGACCCACGTGCGGGCGGAGGTCGCGCAGCGACCGGCAGTTGAACAGGTAGGCGACCTGGGCCGCCACGAACACGTTGACCGCGACGGTGCGCGCCTCGTTCAAGGTGCCGCCGTGCAGGTGGAAGGCCGCGAACGACCCGGCCAGCAGCACGGCCGACACGAGCAGGATGCGCTGCACCAGCGCCCCGGTCAGCAGGGGCAGCGACGGCGGCAGCGGCGGGCGGCGCATGACGTTCGGCTCGCGCGGCTCGAAGGCCAGGGTCAGGCCGAGCGCCACGGCGGTGGTCATGTTGATCCAGAGGATCTGCACGGGCAGGATCGGCAACGCCGTGCCGAGCAGGATCGCGGTGAGGATGACCAGGCCCTCGGCCATGTTCGTCGGCAGCGTCCAGATGATGAACTTGCGCAGGTTGTCGAAGACCGCGCGCCCCTCCTCCACCGCGGCGCGGATGGAGGAGAAGTTGTCGTCGGTGAGCACCATGTCGGCCGCCTGCTTGGCGACCTCCGTGCCGCCGCGGCCCATCGCGACGCCGATGTCGGCCCGCCGCAGCGCGGGCGCGTCGTTGACGCCGTCACCGGTCATGGCGACCACGTGCCCGGCCGCCTGGATCCGCTTGACCAGCCTCAGCTTCTCCTCGGGCGAGACGCGGGCGTGCACGGCGTCGTCGGGCAGGGAGAAGTGGGCGGCGATGGCGCGGGCGGTGCCGAGGTGGTCGCCGGTGATCATGCGGACCTCGATGCCCGCCTCCCGGCACGCGCGGACCGCTTCGACGGCCTCGGGCCGGGGCGGGTCGTGCATGGCCTGGAACCCGAGCGGCACGGCGCCGTGCAGGGCCTCCTCGGTCAACGGCACGTCCTCGGGCACGTGCGCCCGCGCGAACGCGAGCACGCGCAGCCCGCGACCGGCCAGCTCGTCGGGGGGGGGGGGGGGGGGTGTGGGGGGGGAGCCCGCCGCACGCCCCCACCCCCCCCCGGAGTGGTAGTAGACCCCCGGGTGTGGGGTGGGGCGGTGAACC
>NZ_JBHYXZ010000272.1:0-5665 GCF_042752395.1 Actinosynnema sp. NPDC059335
GTGTTGATCGTCGTCACCGGGCTGGCCCGGGGGGGGGGGGGGGGCGCGGGGGCGGGGGGGGGGGGGGGGGGGGCCCCCCCCCCCCCCCGGGGCGCCCCCCGGGGCGAGGGGGCGGGGGGGCGCCGCGGCCCGCCCCCCCGCGCCCCCCCCACACCGCCGGCGCTCCCCGGGGAGGAGGAACCCCCGGACCGCACGAATCAGCTCGCCCGGTCGGAGTCGGCCAACTGCGCGACGACCTCGTCGACGGTGGTCGAGCCGCTGAGCAACTGCTGCGAGAGGCGTCCCATCAGGTCGATCGTCTTGCTGGACAGGGCCACGTGCAGCGCGGGCTTGCCGGTCTTGATCCCGGCGACGATGGTCGAGGCGGCGGGGCCGCCGGCGGACACGTCGATGGTCGTGTCGGACGCGATCGCGCCCGCCTCCGCGTAGAACGCCTCGAGGGCCTCGCTGGAGGTCAGCGAGCGGACCAGGTCGGCGGCGAGCTTGGGGTCGCGGGTCCACTTGGCGACCGCGTAGCCGATGCCGCCGTCGTACGGCAGGCTCGGCGTGGCGGCGGGGTTGACCACCGGCGCGTCCATCACGCCGACGTCGGCCGGGTCGAGGAACTCGCCGAAGTCCTTCCAGTGCCCGATGTCCGACATCAGGCCGATGATGTGCGCGGCCTTGCCCGACTGGAACACCGCGAAAGCGTCGTTGAACATCGCGGTGGAGTTGACCCCGTCGTTGTTCAGGCCGTCGTCGTTGACCTGCTTCCACAGCTCGAAGACCCGCTTCACGTTCGGCGAGGTCCAGTCCCGCTTCCCGGCGACCCAGTCGTCGCACTCCTGCGGCGTGAGCGTGGCGGGGCCGATGGCGGAGAGGAAGAACTGGATGCCGATGCCCTCCTTGTTGCCCACGCCGAAGCACTTGGCCCCGGTCTTGCCGGCGATCGCGCCGCAGTCCCGGACGAAGGCGTCCCACGTCTTCGCGGGCGCGTCGGGGTTCAGACCGGCCTGCTCGTAGAGCGCCTTGTTGTAGTAGAGGGGGTGGCCCTGCAGGGTCACCGGCGCGGCGTAGGTCTTGCCGTCCTCGGTGAACGCGTCCCAGCCGGCCAGCCGGTGCTTGTCCTGGGAGACGTAGTCGTCCAGCGGGACCAGCGCGTCGACCCGGTCGCGGATCTGGCCGCCGCCGTTGAACAGCATGACGTCCGGCCCCTTGCCGGCCTGGATCGCCGCGCCGAGCAGCGTGTAGTACTGGTCGAACGGCTGGGCCACGAACTCGACCTCGGTGTCGGGGTGGCTCTTCGCGAAGTCGGCCTTCGCCCGGTCGAGGTAGGCCGCCACGTTGGCGTCGCCGGACTTCCAGTCCCAGACGACGAGCTTGTCGCCCGAACTGCCGGAGGGTCCGGGTCCCGCGGCGCTCCCGCAGCCGGCCGCCAGGGCCAACCCGAGGACCACCGCAGCCGACCACAGTGCGCGCTGCTCCATCGCTGCTCACTATCTCCAGACGGTGGCCGGGCGAGCCTCCGCTCCGGCGCGATTGCGTTCATGAAGCTAACTCGTATGACGTCTTACGTCAACGGTTCTCCGTGGGCCCGGGAATGGGCTTCCGGCAGGGTCCGGCACCAGGGAACACCGCAGGCGCGGGCGCGTTCGCGGCGGCACCGATGCTAGCGGATGAGTCGGACTCATCCAGGGCATCGTTGGCAGATTCCGGACACCGCCGGCGGAGTATCGGCAGGTGACGCGCGCTCGGCGCGGAGAGGCGTACTTCGTCCCTTGACGGAGCGCTACGACACGGGTTGTCATGAGTGACCCCGGACTACGGTCGCGACGACGCTACTGGTCCGATGAGTCGGACTCATCGGCTCCTGGTCGGCGCGCGCCTCGGCCGGCTCGGAGAACGGGAGGTCCACGTGGGCGCACGGCGGGTCACGTTGGCCGATGTGGCCAAGGTGGTCGGCGTCTCCCCGACCACGGTGTCCCTGGTGCTGTCGGGGCGCGGGCGCGACCTGCGCATCTCGGAGGCGATGCAGCGACGCGTCCAGGAAGCGGCCACCGAGATGGAGTACCGCCGCAGCCGGGCGTCGGTGGCGCAGCGGGCGGCCAGGGCGCGCACGATCGCGTTCGTGTCCGACGCGGTGGCCAGTTCCCGGCTCGCCGGCGGCATGATCTCCGGCGCGCTGGGCGCGGCGCGCCGGCGCGGCATGACGTTGTTCTTCGGCGAGACCGGGGGCGACGGCGGCTTCGAGCGGACGTTGATCGAGACCATGCGGGACTACCAGGTGGACGGCATCATCCTGGCCGCCGTGCACACCAGGAGGGTCCGCGTCCCGGTCGAGCTGACCGCCGGCCGGGCGGTGCTGCTCAACGTGCTGCCGCAGGACCCCTCGCCGCTGCCCTGCGTCCTGCCGGACGAGGTGCAGGGGGGCCGCGCCGCCGCGCGCGTGCTCCTCGACGCGGGCCACCGGGAGGGCATCCACCTCATCGGCGCGGGTCCGACCGGGGAGGGGCTGCCGCCGGACCGGCCGGCGGCGTCGGGCCGGGTCACCGGGATCCGGCAGGCGCTGGCCGAGGCGGGGGTCTCGGTGGAGGGCGGGCGTCCGTGCCGGCGGTGGCTGCCGGAGCACGGCTTCGAGGCGACCCGCGCCCTGCTGCGAACCCGGCGGCCGCGCGCGTTGATCTGCCTGGACGACCGGCTGGCGCTGGGCGCGTACCAGGCGTTGCAGGACGCGGGGCTCACCGTGCCGCACGACGTGTCCGTGGTGTCGTTCGACGATCACCCCATCGCGTCCTGGCTGCGCCCGCGCCTCACCACCGTCGCGTCGCAGCACCAGGACCTCGGCGCGAAGGCCGTCGACGTCCTCCTCGGCGAGGCCGACCAGGCGGACGCGGGGCGGCTGGGCCGGGGCCGGACCCACCACGTCCCGATGCCGGTCCGCAACCGCGAGTCCGTGGCCACTCCCCGGTGAGGGGGCACGCGCGCCGTTCACCGGGTGATCGCGGCTCGCCCGGTGAACGGCGCGGCGGCGGCGGGCCGAATGCCCCCCCCCCCCCCACGGCGCAAAGAGCGGAGCCCCCCGGTCACCCCCCCCCACGCCACCACAGCGGCAATCGGAAGGCCCAGCCGACCCGCGGCACAACCCGCGAAACCCCCCCCGCCCCCGCCCGGCCGCGCCCCGCGCGGGGGGGCGGCGCCCCCGGGCGTGACCCGGCGGGGCGCCCCCCCCCCCGCCCCCCCCCCGCGGCGGCGTCGGGCAGAAGGCCCGCCGCCCACGCTCGGCGCATTGAGCGGAGCCGCCGGGTCACCCCCGCCAACGCCACGACAGCGTCAAGCGGAAGGCCCTGCCGACGCTCGGCACATCGCGCGAACCCGCCCGCTAACACCGCGACAGCGGCACGCGAAAGGCCCTGCCGACCCTCCGCACATCGCGCGAACCCGCCCGGTCACCCCGCTAACACCGCGACAGCGGCACGCGGAAGGCCCTGCCGGCCCTCCGCACATCGCGCGAACCCGCCCGGTCACCGCCCCGCGAACGGCGCGGCAGCACCGCGCAGGAACGCCAGCCCGTCCGCGGCCAGCGCGTCGGGCGATTCCGCCAGGGGCCGCCAGATCGACGCCGCGGTGGCGATCGTCGCGTTGTCCGGGGTGAACGACTCGATGCACAGCGGTCCGCGGTAGCCGGTGTCGGCCAGCGCGCCGAGCAGGGCGGGCCAGTCCTGGTGGTCCCGTCCGGGCGTGCCGCGGTCGTTCGCGCACACCTGGACGTGCGCGATCCGCCCACCGGCGGCCCGGATGGCGTCGGCGGGCGAGGATTCCTCGATGTTCAGGTGGTACGTGTCCAGCGTCAGGCCGCAGCCCTCGTCCGGCAGCCCGGCCAACGCCTCCAACGCCTGGCCGACCGTGTTGAGCAGGCTGGTCTCGTAGCGGTTCAACGGCTCGACCGCGACCCGCACCGCCTTCGACGCCGCGTGCTCGACCACCGGGGCGAGGTTCTCGCGCAGCTCGGCGTACGCCCCCGCCCGGTCCCCGATCCGCCAGGTGCGCCCCACCGCGCTGTACGCCGGACCGGCCACCACACCGCTGCCGACGATCGCCGCGACGTCCACGACGTGGCGCAGGTAGTCCTGCGTCTCGGCGACGGTCCCGGACTCGACCAGGTCCCGGCCGGGCGGCATGACGAGGCACACCGTCGCCCGCAAACCCAGCTCCGCCAGCAGGTCGGCCGCCCGGTGCGGGTCCCAGTCGCCGGGGTGCTCGACCGGCAGCTCGATGACGTCGAAGCCCCACGCCCGCACGCGCGGCGCGAGCCGTGCCAGCACGTCGTCGGTGAGCGGCGACGCCCACACCCAGGTGCTCACACCGATGTCCCACATGTCGTCAGTCCTCACAGCCGGTCCGCTCAGCGGCCGATCCCTTGGAGTTGGAGCAGCAGGTCGCGCACGGCCGTGGCCGGGAGGTGGCCGTCCCGCTCCACCACCTCGGGCACGCGGGGATCCGAGCACAGCAGCACGGGGCCGTCCTGGGGGCGGTCGGGCAGGCGGCCGTGGGTGCCGCGCACGCAGGACGGGTCCAACGGCACCGTCCGCATGGTGTAGCGCAGCCCGAGCTTCTTGCGGACCAGGTTCAACCCCGCCTTGGCCCTGGCCAGCCGGTCGGCGGGATCGAAGAACAACTCGGCCGGGTCGTAACCCGGCTTGCGGTGGATGTCCACACCCCGCGCGAAATCCGGCGCACGACCGTCGTCCAACCAGTAGTAGTACGTGAACCACGCGTCCGGCTCCGCCACCACCACCAACTCACCCGAACGCTCGTGGTCCAACCCCACCAACCCCTGGGCCTCACGATCGAACACCTCGTCCACGCCCGCGAGCTCGGCCAACACGGCCCGGGTCCTGGCCACGTCGGCCGGGTCACGCACGTACACGTGGGCCAGCTGGTGATCGGCCACCGCGAACGCCCGCGACGCCCACGGATCCAGGTACTCCATCCCCGCCTGCGCGTACACCTCCAACAAACCCGCACGCCGCAACGCGCGATTGACGTCGACCGGCCGACGCGCCTCGGTGATCCCGTACTCCGACAACGCCACCACCGTCGCGTCCAACTCCAACAACGGCTTCAACACCCGATCCACCTCCGCCGCGGCCCTCGCGGCCCGCGGCGAATCCGGCCCGAAACGCTGCAAGTCGTAATCCAAGTGCGGCACGTAGACCAACATCAGGTCCGGCCGCCGCTCGGCGAACACCTTCAACGCCGCGCCCACGATCCACTCACTGGACCGCAACGACGCCGTCGGCCCCCAATACTGGAACAACGGGAACTCCCCCAACTCTCCGACCAACGCGTCGTGCAACTCCGGCGGCCGCACATAGGCGTCCGGAGACTTCCGCCCGTCCGCGTGATACACCGGACGCGGCGTCACCGTCACGTCCGTGGACGCCCCCATCGCATACCACCAGCACACATTCGCCGCCCGATACCCCGGACGCACCCGCCGCGCCGACTCCCACACCTTCTCACCCCCCACCAACCGATTGTGCTGCCGCCACAAATGCACCTCACCCACATCACGGAAGAACCACCCATTGCCCACCACCCCGTGACCCGACGGCGCCAACCCCGTCAACCACGTCGACTGCACCGAACACGTCACCGCCGGCAACACCGTCCCCAACCCCGCCCG
>NZ_JBHYXZ010000273.1:0-5651 GCF_042752395.1 Actinosynnema sp. NPDC059335
GGGGACGGCGCGGCAGCAGGTCGCCCGGTCGACGCCTCCCCGGCGGGCGGCGCGCCGGCGGACCTCATCGCGGCCGACTTCAGCACCGGGGGCGCGGGCAGGCCGGCCGGCGTGGCCGGGGCGGGCGCGACCGGGGCCGGCGGTTGGGGCTGCGGCGCGGCCGGCTCGGCGGCGCGTTGGGACGGGCGCTGGAAGCGGGTCTCCGGCGCGGGACCCGCCGACCCGCCGGCGGGCGGACCGTGGCGTTCCAGCTGTTCGACGCGCTGGAGCAGGCCGGACTCGACGTCGCCGACCGACGGCAGCAGCATCCGCGCGGTCACCAGTTCGAGCAGCAGCCGGGGCGCGGTCGAGCCGCGCATCTCGGTCAACCCCTGGTGCAGGATCTCCGCCCACCGGGTGACGGTCGCGGGTCGCGTCGCGTCCCGCTGGGCGAGCATCTTGGCCAGCTCGTCGTCCGGCACGGACACCAGGCCGCGCTCCGCCGCGTCCGGCACGGCGTGCAGCAGCACGAGGTCGCGCAGCCGGTCGAGCAGGTCGGAGGCGAAGCGGCGCGGGTCGTGGCCCGCCTCGACCAGGCGGTCGATGGTGCCGAACACGGCCGAGCCGTCGCCCTGCGCCAGGCCGTCCACCACGTCGTCGATCAACGCCACGTCGGTCACGCCGAGCAGCGCGATCGCCCGGTCGTAGCGCACCCCTTCGGGGCCCGCGCCGGACAGGAGCTGGTCCATCACCGACTGCGTGTCCCGCGCCGACCCGCCGCCCGCGCGGATGACCAGCGGGAACACCGACGGCTCGACCGCCACGCCCTCCGCCGCGCAGTTGCGCTCCAGCAGCGCCCGCATCGAGCTCGGCGGGATCAGCCGGAACGGGTAGTGGTGCGTGCGCGAGCGGATGGTGGGCAGCACCTTGTCCGGCTCGGTGGTCGCGAAGATGAAGATGAGGTGCTCGGGCGGCTCCTCCACGATCTTCAGCAGGGCGTTGAAGCCCTGCGTGGTGACCATGTGGGCCTCGTCGATGATGAACACCCGGTACCGCGACTCGGCCGGCGCGTAGAACGCCTTGTCGCGCAGCTCGCGGGCGTCGTCCACGCCGCCGTGGCTGGCCGCGTCCAGCTCGACCACGTCCACGCTGCCCGGCCCGTTGGGCGCGAGGCCGACGCACGAGTTGCACTCGCCGCACGGGTCCGGCGTCGGCCCGTTCACGCAGTTGAGGGAGCGCGCCATGATGCGGGCGCTGGACGTCTTGCCGCAGCCGCGCGGCCCGGAGAACAGGTACGCGTGGTTGACCCGGCCCGCTGCCAGGGCGGTGCGCAGCGGCTCGGTGACGTGCTCCTGCCCGACGACCTCGCCGAAGGTCGCCGGACGGTACTTGCGGTAGAGGGCGAGCGCCACGTCGGCGACCTTACCGGGAGGGTCCGACAACGAAAGGGGACCCCGTGCACCCACCAGAGCCCGCTTATCCTTGCTGCCTTCCGGCCCTGGGGAGGTTCGCGAGATGTGTGCCGCACGAGGTCCGCGTCCAGTGTAGCCGGTCGCCTTCCGACCGTAACCCGGGCCTCACCTGAGCGGTCGGCGGCACCCCTACGATGATCGCCGCGAGAGCGCAAGGGGTGTCACCCGGACGTGCAGTTCCGTCGACGATGCCGGCGCGTTCCAACCAGGACTGCGCCCTCGCCGAATCGACCGCACGACAGGGAGGCGGGCAGTCCCGTGGCCGACCAGGCTTCGCAGGTGACCGCGAAGAGATCCGTGACCTACATCTTCCCGATCTACAACGAAGCGGAGAACATCGCGCTCCTGCACAGCACGGTCTCCGAGGTGGTCCGGCCCCTCGCCGATCGCTACGACGTCGGCTTCATCTACGTCAACGACGGCAGCCGCGACGACTCGCTCACGCGGTTGCACGAGGTGGCGACGCGCGACGACCGCGTCACGGTGATCGACTTATCGCGCAACTTCGGCCACCAGATGGCGGTCACCGCGGGACTGGACCTGGTCGACGCGGACGCGGTGATCATCATGGACAGCGACATGCAGGACCCGCCGCGGGTCAGCCTGGAGCTGATCGCGAAGTGGGAAGAGGGCTACGACGTCGTCTACGCCCAGCGCCGCTCCCGCCGGGACAGCTGGTTCAAGCGCGTCACGGCGAGCGCCTTCTACCTGGTCCTCCAGAAGATCGCCTCGATCGACATCCCGCGCGACACCGGCGACTTCCGGCTCATCGACCGCAAGGTGGTCGACGAGCTGCGCAAGTTCCGCGAGCGCGACCGCTTCCTGCGCGGGCTGGTGAGCTACGTCGGGTTCCGGCAGACCGGGGTGCTGTTCGACCGCGACGACCGGCACGCGGGCACGACCGGCTACCCGCTCGGCAAGATGCTGCGGTTCGCCGCCGACGGCATCCTGGGCTTCTCCGTGGCGCCGCTCAAGCTGATCAGCCGCATGGGCTACGCCATCTCGTTCCTCAGCTTCCTCGGCATCCTGTACGCGGCGGGGGTCAAGGTCCTCGCGCCGGAGACCGCCGTCCCCGGTTGGGCGTTCCTCACCATCGCGATGTTCTTCCTCGGCGGCATCCAGATCGTCATGCTGGGCGTGCTCGGCAGCTACGTCGGCCGCACGTACGCGCAGTCCCAGGGCCGACCGCTCTACACGGTGGCCAACGTCTTCACGGCGCCCTCGCGCGACCTGACCGAGCAGCCCTACGCCCTGACCGAGTCGAGCGGATCGCGGTGAAGGGGTCCACCGCGACCAAGCTCCGGTTCGGCGTGGTGGGTGTGGCGAACACGCTGGTCGACCTCGTCGGCTACACCGCCCTGGTGCTCGCGGGCCTGCCGGTGTTCGTGGCCAACCTGCTGTCCACCTCGGCCGGCATGGCGTTGAGCTTCACCCTGAACCGGTCGTACACCTTCCGGTCCGACGGCGGGGACGTGCGCCGCCAGCTGTCCCTGTTCGTCCTGGTCACCGCGTTCGGCCTGTGGGTCCTGCAACCCCTGGTGATCCTCGCCACCGGCGCGGCGCTCGACGGCCCTCCCGACCCGGCGGGCGTGGTCGCGCCCAAGCTCGCGGGTCTCGTCGTCGGTTTCGCGTGGAACTACACGCTCTACAGCAGGGTCGTCTTCAAGCGAGGGGATACCGCGCCATGACCGCTCAGGTCGAGTCCTCGGCGACGTCGGCCGTGGACGCGGGATCACCGGAGGTGACGGTCGCCGCGACCGCGGGACCGGTGGCGGACCGACGCCCGTCACGGGCGCGCCGCGCGCTGTCCTCCGACTGGGCCCGGACGTTCGCGCTGGTCTTCGCCTGGCACGCGGTGCTCACCGCGGTCGCCGTGCTGTTCCAGGGCGCCCTGCCGGTCGACGAGGGGTACCCGGTCCGGGTCCTCGGACCGGACGCCACCCTGCTGTCGCACACGTTCCGGTGGGACTCGGAGAGCTTCGGCAACATCGCCGACGGCGGCTACGTCGACCCGCGGGCGCCGTGGCTGACGGCGTTCTACCCGGTCTTCCCGCTCCTGGTGTGGCTGGTGCAGGCCGCGACGTTCGGGCTGCTCGGCCCGCTCGCGGCCGGCATGGCGGTGAACGGCGTCGCGACGTGGCTCGCCGCCACCGCGCTGCTGCGGATCGCCCGCCACTTCCCCCTGCGCGAGAGCGCCGCCTGGCTGGTGGTCGTGGCGTTCCTCACCGCGCCCGCCGCGTTCTTCCTGCACGCGTTCTACAGCGAGGCGGTCTTCTGCGCCCTCGGGTTCTGGGCGTACCTGTTCGCGCTGCGCCGCCGCTGGGGGTGGATGGCCCTGTGCCTGGTGCCGCTGACCGCCACCCGGATCACCGCGGCCCTGTTCGTGGGCCTGTGCGCGCTGGAGTTCTTCCGCTCCCGCGAGTGGCGGCCGCGCGGGCTGCTGTCCTGGCGGTTGCTGCTGTTCCCCGCCGCCTTCCTGGGCTTCGCGCTGTACGCGCTGCACCTGTGGCTGGTCAAGGACGACGCGCTGGCGATGATGCACGCCTACGACGGGGTGGCTTCGTGGGCCTACCACGTGCTGAACCCGAACATCGTCGCGACGCTCTCCGACGAGGTGTCGACCTCGTGGCGGGCGCTCGCGTCCGGTCGCCCGGACGGGTGGCAGCTGATGAGCCACATCCTGCCGCTGACCGGCCTGGCGGTGCTGGTGGCGGCCTCGGTCTACGTGGTCGTGGCGCTGCGGCGGGACGGCCTGCCGCTGGCGGGGTTCGGGCTCGCGTCGTTCGTGATGCTCACGCTGAACAGCAACGTGGTGTCGGTGCACCGCTACCTGGTGCCGTGCCTGGTGATCTACCTCGCGATGGTGCTGGCGGCCGAGCGGAGGCCCGCCCTCCGCCCCGTGCTGCACGGCTCGCTGTACGCGTCGACGCTCGTGCAGGGGTCGATCTACCTGCTGTTCGTGGCGGGGTTCTGGGCGGGCTGACCCCTCAGCCCGCCAGCGCGGCGGTGAACAGGGGGACCGCGTGGTCCAGGGCGTACGCCATGCCCAGCGACGAACCGCTGGAAAAGGCGTTGACCAGGTCCTCGTCCTCGAGCACCAGCGGGTTGGCCTTCAGCGCGGACGCGTCGCCGCCGATCGGGAACAGCACCGTCAGGTCGGCGGCGAGCAGGTCCAGCCGCTCGGCGGAGATGTCGACGTAGAAGGTGCCGGACGCGAGGTCCTCGACGTCCTGCCGCGGCGTGAAGCCGATGGCCTTCATGAAGTCGGTGCGGGCGTCGCCGGACACGTACGCGCCGAACTTGCCGTCGAAGTACGCGCCGACGACGGTGGTCCTGCCCTCGAACTTCCGGTTCGCGGCGAACTTCGCGTCCAGGTCGGCGATGATCCTCTCGCCCTCGGCGACCTTGCCCAGCGCCTTCGCGACCATCTCCACCTGCTGCCGCCACGACGTGCCGTAGGGGATGACGTCCTTCGGCGCGCCGATCGTGGGCGCGATCTTGGACAGCGTCTCGTGCTTGCGCTCGTCGTTGTCCGACCGGGTGTTGAGGATGAGGTCGGGCTGGAGCGCGGCGACGGCCTCGTAGTCGATCTCCGTGGTGCCGAGCAGCGTCGGGGCCTGCTCGTAGAGGCCCTCCGCCCACGGCCCGACGCCCTTGCCGCCGAACCCGAGCCAGTCGCTCGCGCCCACCGGCCGCACCCCCAGGGCCAGCGCGGTCTCGGCGTCCGACCAGCCCAGCGCGACCACCCGCGTGGGCGGCTCCTCGACCGTCACGGGACCGAACCGGGTGTCGACCGTCACCCCGGCGGCGGCCGGTTCGGGTTCGGGTTCGCCCCCGCCGCAGGCGGCCAGGAGCAGGGCGGACAGCAGCACCACGAGACCACGCTTCATTAGGCAAGCCTAACCGAACCCATAGGCGACCGATGGAGCCGACCACCCGTTTTGGGAGCCGCACGGCACCTCCGTTAGACTCCGCCACGGAGGATTCGCATAGCGGCCTAGTGCGCACGACTGGAAATCGTGTTGGGTTAACCCCCTCACGGGTTCAAATCCCGTATCCTCCGCAGACCAGTGCCCCGGGGGGCCCCCCCCGCGCCCGGGCCGGGGGGGGGGCGGCGGGGGCCCGGGGCGCCCCCCCCCCCCCGGGGAGACCCGGGGGGGGCGCGTAAACGGGGGGGACGGCCTGGGGGGGGGTTTATAA
>NZ_JBHYXZ010000274.1:0-5561 GCF_042752395.1 Actinosynnema sp. NPDC059335
GGTCGCGCGGGGGGGGGGGGGGCTGGGTGTGGCGCCCCCAGGGGCCCCCCCCGGCGCCCCACCTCCCCCACCTGTCGGTCGCCGGCCGGGCGACCACCGGTCGGGTCAACGACCGGGCGGGACTTGGTCAGGTCACCCACCCGGGTCGGACCGGACAGGTCACCCGGCGACCGGTCGCCGGCAGGCGGGACCGGACAGGTCCCCGGCCCGGGTCGGACCCGACCGGTCCCCGGCCCGGGTCAGGCCCGACCGGTCACCGGGCGATAGGTCGCCGGCCGGGCGGGACCGGGCAGGTCACCGGGCGGGCGACCAGTGGAGCAGCCGGCCCCACGACAGCGGCGTCGCCTCCGACACGACCGCCGCGTGCACCTGCGCGGGCGTGGCGGCGGGGTTGAGCTGGAGGAACCGCAGCGTCACGCCGGTCACGTACGCGGTGGCCAGCGAGGTGCCGCTGATGGTGTTGGTGGCGGTGTCGCCGGTGTGCCACGCCACCGTGATGTTCGTGCCGTGCGCGTAGACGTCGACCACCGCGCCGTAGTTGGAGAACGAGGCGCGGGTGTCGTTGGTGGTGGCCGCGCCGGACGTGAGCGCCTCCGTGACGCGGGCCGGCGAGTAGTTGGCCGCGTTGGAGTTGCTGCCGCCCGCCGTGACGGACGCCGTGACGCCCGCGGCGATCAGCCGGCGCACCGCGTCGTCGATCGCGGTGGACGGGCCGCCGCCCAGGCTGAGGTTGGCCGAGGCGGGCTTGACGTGGTTGCGCGCGACCCAGTCGATGCCCGCGATCACGCCGGCGGTGGTGCCGCTGCCCGAGCCGTTGAGCACCCGGACGCCGCACACCAGGCCCTGCTTGGCGACGCCGTTGACGCGGCCCGCGATCAGCGACGCGACCGCCGTGCCGTGGCCGTTGTCGTCCTGCGGCACGGTGTCGTTGTCGATCGCGTCGTAGCCGGGGCAGGTGCGGCCGGCGAACTCGGTGTGCGTGGTGCGGATGCCCGTGTCGATCACGTACGCGCGGGTGTTGAGCCCGGTCGAGGTGTAGCTGTAGGCGCCGTCCACGGGCAGCGCGCGTTGGTCGATCCGGTCGAGCCCGTACGGGGCGGGCGACTGGGTGGCGTGCGCCCGCACGACCTGGTCCTGCTCGACGTACGCCACCGCGGGGTCGGCGGCGAGCCGGCGGGCCTGCTTCGCGGTCATCGTGGCGGCGAAGCCGTGCAGGGCCGGGAACGCGCGGGTGACCCGGCCGTCGAGCCGGGCGGCGACCGCGTCGGCGGCGGCGACGTCCTCCAGCTTGACGATGTAGCTGCCGGGCACGGCGTCGGCCGAGCCGGCGTGGAGCACCGCGCCCTCGGCGTGCGCCGGTGCGGTGAGGGTGACGGCGGCCAGGGCGGCGACGCCCAGGCCGGACAGCAGTGCGCGCATGGCGGGTTCCTTTGCAGGGTGGAGGAGCGGTTATCGGGTGGGCGACCAGTGCAGGAGCCGGCCGCCCCACGGCACGGGCCCCGGCTTCGTCAGCTCGGTGTGCACCAGGGCCGGGGTCGCGGAGGGGGTGGACTGGAGGAACCGGGTGGCGACCCCGGTGGCGAGCGCGGTCGCCATGGAGGTGCCGCTGAGGGTGTTGGTGGCGGTGTCGCCGGTGTGCCACGCCGACGTGATGCCGACGCCGGGCGCGTACAGGTCCACGCCGGCCCCGTAGTTCGAGAACGGGGCCCTGGCGTCGGTCTGGGTGTGCGCGCCGATCGTGACGGCCTCGGCCACGCGGGCGGGCGAGGTGTTGCCGACGTTGGTCCCGGAGCCGCCCGCGCTGACGACCGCGGTGACGCCCGAGGCGATCAGCCGCCGGACCGTGTCGTCCAGCGCGACCGAGGCGCCGCCGCCGAGGCTCAGGTTGGCCACGGCGGGGCGGGTCGCGTTCAGCCGCACCCACTCCACGCCCGCCATGACGCCGGCGATCGTGCCGCTGCCCACGCCGTCGAGCACGCGCACGCCCACGACGCGCACGCCCTTGGCGACGCCGTTGAGCGTGCCCGCGATGAGGCCGGCCACGTGCGTGCCGTGCCCGTTGTCGTCCTGGGCGACGAAGTCGTTGTCCACGGCGTCGAAGCCGTGCGCGGCGCGGCCGCTGAACTGGGCGTGCGTGATCCGGACGCCGGTGTCGACCACGTACGCGGTGACGCCCGCGCCGGTGGAGGCGTAGGTGTAGGTGGTGTCGAGCGGCAGGGCGGTCTGGTCGATCCGGTCCAGGCCCCAGGGCGCGTCGGGCTGGGTGGAGTCGGCGTGCACGACCTGGTCCTGCTCGACGTACTCGACGGCCGGGTGGGCGGCGAGCCGCCGGGCCTGCGTCGGGGTGAGGTGCGCGGCGAAGCCGCCGAACGCGGCGTACCGGCGGGTCACCCGCCCGTCCAGCCCGGCCGTCACGGCGTCGGCGGCGGCGACGTCGGCGAGCTTGACGATGTAGCTGCCCGGCACGGCGGTGGGCGAGCCCGCGTTCAGGACGGCGGCCTCGGCGGGCGCGGCGGGGGTGAGCAGGGTGGCGGTCAGGGTGGCGAGGGCGGTCACGACGAGGCCCGGTAAGGGCTTGGGCATGCGGCTCTCCTCCGCGGGGTGGGGGGACCCGGCGCGGATCACGCGCGGGTCTGCCAGTCTGCCGAACCGCGCTCGGCCCGCGGAACCGGCGAAGGGAGTGGTTCGGGGAACCGCGACCGAGACCGCACCACGGCGGACAGCGCCGCGCGAGCGCGTCGACAAGGTGATTGAGAACCCATTCAACGCTGTGGAGAAAATACGGCCGCGGGCCGATGGCGAAACGACGAACGGCGGCGTCCCGGAGGAACGCGGGAAGTTCTTCGGGGTGACTATGTATCTCTCGGACATCGCGCTCGGGCCACCGCGCGGCCGGCCGGGTTCGGCGCGCGTCCGCTACCTGCGGCAACACCACCGCACGACATCGACCGCGAGGGTCAACGTGACGTTGGGCATAGAGTTCGCGTTCTTCGCCCGCGACCGGTTTGCCGCACCGGGTCCACGACGGCCGCCGAACCCCGCGACCGGTCCGGTGTGGCCCGCATCACCCCACGTACCCGGGGCCCTGGGCCGTACGCGGGCGGCGGGGCGGCCGGACGACCGAGCCCGGTGCGGCGTTCGCGCCCCACCGGGGCTTCACACCCCTGCTGTTAATGAGAATTCAAACATTCCACAGCGGGCCGGATTTTGCCGTCCGATTCGGTTAAATTCACGACGGGAAACCCGATCGGCTGTACCGCGGCGGCGATTTCGCACGATAACGTCGCTCGCCTTGTCCTTGGGAGAACGGAGCGAAGATGCCTACGCCAGTCGTCGGACCGGAATCGCGGACGCGCGATCCCCGACGGATCGACGCGGGGTCCGACCCCTTCGCGGACGCATTGCGGGCGGCGATCCGCGCCAAAGGGCTCAGCCTGGAACGGATCCAGCACAAGCTGCGGGCCCGGGGCGTCGCGGTCAGCATCGCCGCGCTGAGCTACTGGCAGTCCGGTCGCAGACGGCCGGAACGACCCGGCTCGCTCATCGCCGTCGCCCACCTGGAGGAGATCCTGGAGGTCGGCGCGGGCGGCCTCAGCTCGCTGCTCGGACCGCCGCGACCGCGCGGCAAGGCGCGACCCCGCACGCGCGTGTCCGGGCCCGAGGGCTGGGTCGGCGAGAACGACTACGCGACCATCGCCGAGCTGCTGGCCGACATCGACACCAGCACCGACCAGGACCTGACGCGGTTGAGCCTGCGCGACCAGGTGGAGCTGGCGATGGACGGCAGCACCCGCCGGGTGCGCTCGCGCCAGGTGCTGCGGGCCGAGCGCTCGGGCGTGGACCGCGTGCTGCTCGGCTACGACACCCGGCTGCCCGGCGACCCCCTGCCGGTCATCGGCACGCTGCGGTCGTGCCGGCTCGGGCGGGTGTCCGCCGACCCGCGCAACGGCCTGATGGTCGCCGAACTGCTGCTCGACCGCCCGCTGCGCCGGGGCGAGCGGACGGCCGTCGAGTACGAGCTGATCCACGTGGCGCCGCACCACCCGACGTTCGACAACACGCACTCCCGCCGCTTCCGCCACCCCGTGCGCGAGTACGTCCTGGAGGTCCGGTACGACTCGCGGTGCCGCCCCGTGCGGTGTGAGCAGTTCACCACCGGCCTGACCGGCGGCGAACCCACCGACGTGCGCGAGACCCCGGTGGACACCTGGGGCTACGCGTACGCGGTCGCGCTCGACTTCGGACCCGGAGTGGTCGGCCTGCGCTGGGAATGGGCCTGACTCAGTAGGAGCGCGGCAACTTCAGCGTGTGCTGCGCCACGAAGTTCAGGATCATCTCCCGGCTGACCGGGGCGATGCGGGACAACCGGGACGCGGCCAGCATGGCGCCGAGTCCGTACTCGGACGACAGCCCGTTGCCGCCGTGGACCTGGATGGCCTGGTCCACCGCCCCCGCCACCGCCTCCCCCGCCGCGTACTTGGCCATGTTGGCCGCCTCGCCGGCAGCCCGGTCCTCCCCAGCGTCGTAGAGAGCCGCGGCCTTCTGGGTCATCAGCCTCGCCAGCTCGACCTGGATCGCGCACTGCGCCAGCGGGTGCGCGATGCCCTGGTGCGCGCCGATGGGCGTGTCCCAGACGGTCCTGGTGCGGGCGTACTCGCTCGCCTGGTCGAGTGCGCGGCGGGCCATGCCGGTGGCGAAGGACGCCGCCATGATCCGCTCCGGGTTCAGGCCGGCGAAGAGCTGCGCCAGGCCGCCGTCCTCGGTGCCGACCAGCGCGTCCGGCGGCAGGCGGACGTCGTCGAAGAAGCAGGTGAACTGCTTCTCCGGCGACAGCACCTCCATCGGGATGTGCCGGTAGGTGAAACCGGGCGCGTCGGTCGGCACGATCAGCAGCGAGGGCAGCAGCCGTTGGCCCGCGGCGTCCACGTGCCGGGCGACCACCATCACGGCTTCGACCTCGTCCACGCCGGAGATGAACGACTTGCCGCCGTTGAGGACCCACCGGTCGCCGTCGCGGCGCAGGGCGGTGCTGAGCTTGTGCGAGTTGGAGCCGGCGTCGGACTCGGTGATGGCGAAGGCCATCTTCGTGGTGCCGTCCGCGAACCCGGGCAGCCACCGCCGCTTCTGCTCCGGCGTGCCGAAGCGGGCGATGACCGTGGCGCAGATGGCCGGCGAGACGACGGTGAGCAGCAGCGGGCAGCCGGCGCGGGCGAGTTCCTCGCACACGGCCGCGAGGTCGCCGATCCCCCCGCCACCGCCGCCGTACTCCTCGGGCACGGCCACGCCGAGGTACCCGAGCCGGCCCGCCTCGGCCCACAGCTCGTCGGTCTTCTCGCCCGCCCTGGCCTTGGCGGTGAAGTAGTCCTGGCCGTACTTGCCGGCGAGGTCGGCGACGGCCTGCCGCAACGCCCGCCGCTCCTCGCTCTCGGTGAAGTTGATCGTCATGCGCCCGCTGCCCCTTCGCTCGACCCCGCCTGCCGCGCCCCGCCTTGCCCGCCCGAACCGGCCGACTAACCGGACGGCCGCGTCCAGACGTCCCAACCCGGCCCTGCCGGCGGATC
>NZ_JBHYXZ010000275.1:0-5533 GCF_042752395.1 Actinosynnema sp. NPDC059335
GCCGTGCGCCGCCCGCGGCGGCTCCGCGGTCCTCGGAGCCGCCGCCGGCTTCGACCGGGCCGCGGGCCGGTGAGCGGGTGGGGACGGCGGCCGGGGAGTCGGCGGGCCGGTCGCCGGATGAGCGGGCCGGGAAGTCGGCTGCCGGGCCGTCCGGTGAGTCGGTCGGTGAGTCGGCTGCCCGGCCGTCCGGTGGGCGGGTCGGGGAGCCGGTCGGTGGGTCGGCGGGGGAGCCGGCTGCCGAGTGGGTCGGCGAGTCGGTTGAGGAGCCGTCCGGTGCGCGGGTCGGGGAGTCGGCAGGCGCGGCGGTTCCGGCCGGGTCGGCGTCCGCCGCCGGACGCCGGTGTGCGGCCCGGCCGAGCGCGGCGAGCGCGACCGCGAGCGAGCCGACCGCCAGCACCGGCAGGTCGTCACCGGTCAGGCCGCCCCGCAGGTCCGCCACCAGCAGCCACCACACCGCGACCGCCGCCGCACCGCCGACCACGGCCGCGAACACCCGCGCCCGGCGACCGCCCCAGAGCGCCAACGCCGCCGCCAGCACGACCGCGACCGCCAACCCGACCACCGCCGCGTCCACCCCCGGCCGCGGCGCCCCGCCCGACCGGAACGGCGCCCACCCGGCGCACAGCGCACCCGCCACCGCCACCCAACGCAGCATCCCGCCACCTCCCCGCGTGGGACGACGGCGGCCGGGCGTTCGTTCCACCCCCGCAGGTCGGGCCGGCGGGACGCCGCCCGCGATGGGGCAGAATCGGCCCGGTGAGCACCAACTGGGCAGGCAACTTCACCTTCTCCGCCACGCGGACCGCGCACCCGACGTCCGTCGCCGAGGTGCGGGACGCGGTCCGGGCCGCCGGGTCGGCCCGGGTGGTCGGCGCGGGCCACTCGTTCAGCACCATCGCCGACACCGCCGGCACGCTGATCAGCCTCGACCGGATGCCCGAGGTGTTCGAGGTCCGCGACGGCTCGGTGCGGGTCGCCGCCGGGACGCGCCTCGCCCGGCTCGCCGAGCGGCTGCACGCGGCCGGTCTGGCCCTGCCCGCCATGCCGTCGCTGCCGCACATCACGATCATCGGCGCGTGCGCCACCGCCACCCACGGCTCGGGTGACGACATCCCGTCGCTGGCGAGCCTGGTCCGCTCGCTCGACCTGGTCACCGCGGACGGCGAGCTGGTCACCCTGAGCCGGGGCGACGCGGGTTTCGACGGCGCGGTGGTGGCGTTCGGCTCGCTCGGCGTGGTGGTCGCGGTGGAGCTGGACGTCGTGCCGGCCTTCGACGTCGAGCAGCGCGTCTACCGGGACATGCCGTTCGACGCCCTGGTGGAGAACGTGGACGCGGTGTTCGGGAGCGCCTACAGCGTGAGCGCCTTCACCACCTGGCAGGGCGTCGCGCACGTCTTCGCCAAGCACCGCACCACCGACACCCGCCACGACCTGGCCTGGACGGGCGCGTCGCCCGCCACCGAGCCGGTGCACCCGGTGCCGGGCCAGCCCACCCTGCACTGCACCGCGCAGCTCGGCGTGCCCGGTCCGTGGCACGAGCGGCTGCCGCACTTCCGCGCCGACTTCACCCCGAGCGTCGGGCGCGAGCTGCAGTCGGAGTACTTCGTGGGCCGCGAGCACGCCGCCGACGCGCTGCGGGCGCTCCACGACCTGGCCGCCGAGGTCGCGCCCGTGCTGCTGACGTCCGAGGTCCGCACGATCGCGGCCGACCGGCAGTGGCTCAGCCCGGTGCACGGCCGGCCGAGCATCGCCTTCCACTTCACCTGGCGGCCGGACGACGCGGCCGTGCGCGCCGTGCTGCGCAAGGTCGAGGCGGTGCTCGACCCGTGGCGGCCCCGCCCGCACTGGGGCAAGCTGTTCGAGCTGCCCGACCCCGGCGCCCGGTACGACGACTGGGCGCGGTTCGCCGCGCTGCGCGGCGAACTCGACCCCGCCGGGAAGTTCCGCAACACCCTGGTCGACGGCTGGTTCACCGGATGAGCGCCGGCGTCACATCCGCGCGAACCGCCGCAACCCCTCCAGGTCGGGCACGACCACGTCCCGGCGCAGGTGGCTGACCACCACACCGGCCTTGCGCAGGTCGGCGAACGCCTTCTCGGCGGTGCGCGGTTTCATCCCGGCGATGGAGGCCAGCTCCACCTTCGTCAACGGGATGCCGAGCACCCACCCGCCGACCTCCTGCCTGCCGTGCGCGCCGACCAGCTCGGCCAGCACCCGGGCGACCCGCTCGGCGGCGGTGTGCGACAGGAAGTCGCGCCGCCGCCGGTTGGCCCACCGCAACTGGTCGTCGATCACGCCGATCAGCTCGACGAACCCGTCGTTGCGGCGGTGCAGGAAGCCGTGCAGCTCGGCGCTGGTGATCAGCTTCGCGGTGACGTCGCCGCAGGTCACCACCGTCGCCGAGCGCGGCTTGTGGTCCAGCGCGGCCAGCTCGCCGACCAGGTCGCCCCCGACCCGGACGGTGAGCACCGCGGTGTCCCCGCTCTCGTCGTTGACCATCACCTTCACCACGCCTTCCAGCAGCAGGAAGACGTGGGTGTCGGTGGCGTCCTGGACGATGATCTCGCGGTCGGCGGCGTAGCGGACCGTGGTGCCCAGCGACAGCAGCTCCTGGCGGCTGTTCTCCCGCAGCCGCGACAGCAGCGTCCCGGCCGGCCACTCCTGCGGCGCCACGCTCTGCCGCACGGACGGCGTGCCGGGCTTCGCGGTGGCCAGGGAGCGCCCCGCGTCCGCGAACGACGCGTACCCGCGCTCGAACGACAGGTCGGGCCCGACCCCGGACAGCAGCGCCTCGCACGCCCGCCGCTGCTCGTCCAGCGCCTGCACGGCCGGGTGGCCCGCGCCCAGCGCCGCCACCGCCCGCATCGACGCGTCCCGCACCACGTCCAGCAGGCGTTGCGCCTGGGACCGGGTGCCGTCCAGGTGCGCCAGCTCCAGCTCGGCCGACGCCAGGTTCGACGTCGCGATCACCGCGTGCGGGTGGTCGACGCCCAGCCGGGTGGCGGTGCGGTCGGCGGCGGAGCGCAGGCTGGGCAGCGCGAGCCGGGCCCGTTCGGCGGACCGGCGCACCCTGGCCAGCTCGAACTCGGCGGACGCCAGGTTCGCCTGGGCGACCAGCGCCCGCGGGTGGTGCGTGCCCAGCGCGTTGAGCGCCCGGTCGGTCGCGTCGCGCAGGTCGGTCAGCGCCTCGGCGACCTCCTCGGCGTCACCGTGGTCGCGCGCGATCCGGAACCGCGCGCACATCAGGTTCAGCCGCAGCACGCACGTCTGCGGGTGGTTCGAGCCCAGCACCGTCGTGTTGCGCTGTAACGCCAGCTCCAGCGCGCCCGTCTCGGTCGGTTTCGCGTGATCGAGGGCCACCGCCACGGAGCCGACCGCGACCGGGTCGGCCAGCGGCACCGGGTCGAGGAAGTCGCCGACGACCTGGCGCAGCGTCGCGCCCCGGCCGAACGCCGTGCTCGGCACCCGGCGCCGCACCTGGCGCGGCGTGATCATGCCGGGCTCCCGCCGCCCGCGCGCCACCGACGCCAGCGCCTGCTGGTCGCGCACCCGCGCCGCCTCCGGGCCGGTCGGGTCGACCAGGGCCAGCATGGCGATCAGCAGCGCGTCCGCGGCGTCCGCCGAGCCGATCCGGGTCAGCGCGGCGGCGCACCGCAGGAGCCGGTCCGCGTCGCGGCGCGCGCTGAGCGCGTCCAGCGAGCGGGCCAGGTCCACCGCGAGACGACGGGCGGCCTGGCGGTCCGGCGCGGACCTGGCCAGGACTGCTTCGAGTTCGACCATTCGGCTGTTCATCCGGCACCCCAGGTGGTTGCTCGGTCTGCGACGGCGCGGCTCCTGCGTTCGGACGCCGTGTTCCGGCGTTCGGGCGCGAGGGCTCGCGCCGCCGGAGTGGAATCCTCGTCCATAGCGGCGATATCGGTTGCTCCGGGCATTCGTTAGCGCGTACCTGACATTGTTACGTCATGAATGGTCGGATGTTCGAACCTTGTCCGCACCAGTGCGGTAAACCGTGCGAGTTTTTGGTCGTAGTGAACTCCGCCGCGGCCGCGTCCGGCCACCCGGCGGCGTGATCGTGGAGCACCGCTCGGATTTCGACGCCGCGCGGACGTGAGGGATCCGCGCGAATGAGGGGTGGCACGTCCCGACGCGCGCCCGCCGCCGTGGCACAGTGATCGCATGCGGGTGGGGGTCTTGGGGCCGCTGGAGGTGGTCGCGGACGGCGCGGCGGTCGAGGTCGGCGGCGCGCGGGTGCGCGCGCTGCTGGTCCGGTTGGCGGTCGCCGCGGGCCGCGTGGTCACCACCGAGGAGCTGGCCGACGCGCTGTGGCCCGACGACAAGCCCGCGGACGAGGTCGCCGCGGTGCGGTCCCTGGTGTCGCGGCTGCGCCGCGCCCTGCCCGCCGACGTGCTGCGGTCCGCGCACGGCGGCTACCGGCTGGACGTGCCCGCCGACGCCGTCGACGCGCTCCGGTTCGACCGGCTGGCGCGGGAGGCCAAGGCGGCGCTCGCCGCCGGCGACCCGACCACCGCGGGCGACCGGGCGGAGGAGGCGTTGGCGTTGTGGCGCGGACCGGCGCTGGCCGACGCGGCGGGCGCGCCGTTCGCGGTCGGCTACGTCGCCGGCCTGGACGAGACCCGGCTGGCCCTGCTGGAGGACGCCGCCGCGGCCGACCTGGCCCGCGGCCGCGCCGGGCACCTGGTCGCCGAGCTGACCGACCTCGCCACGCGCCACCCGCTGCGCGAACGGCTGCAGGCCCTCCTGCTGCGCGCCCTGGTCGCGACCGGGCGTGCCGCGGAGGCGTTGGCCGCCTACGAGGACATCCGCCGCCGGTTCGCCGACGAGCTGGGCGCGGACCCCGGACCCGAGCTGCGCGAGACGCACCGGGAGATCCTGCGCGCCGAACCCGCCGACCAGCCGCGCGCGGGCGCCCTGCGGACGCCGCTGACCCGGCTGATCGGACGGTCCGCCGACGTGGACCGGGTCGTCGGGCAGCTCGCCGCGCACCGCCTGGTGACCCTGGTCGGTCCCGGCGGCGCGGGCAAGACCCGGCTGGCCACCACGGTCGCGGCCCGCGTGCCCGGCGGCGCGTGGCTGGTGGAGCTGGCCGCCGTGACCGACCCGGACGACGTCGCGCCCGCCGTGCTCGGCGCGCTCGGCCTGCGCGACCAGCGCGCCGTCGACCGGTCGGTGTCCCACGTCGACCCGATGACCCGCCTGGTGGACGCGCTGTCGCGCACCGAGGCCGTGATCGTGCTGGACAACTGCGAGCACCTGGTCGAGGCCGCGGCCCGGTTCGCCGACGAGCTGCTCGGCCGGTGCCGGCGGCTGCGCGTGCTGGCGACCAGCCGCGAACCGCTCGGCGTGTACGGCGAGGTGGTCAGCCCGGTGCCGCCGCTGGACGGCGACGCGGCCGTGCGGCTGCTCGCCGAACGGGCGGCGGCCGTGCAACCGGGGTTCGCCGTGACGCCGGTGAACGCCGACGCGGTCGCCGAGGTGTGCCGCCGGCTGGACGGGCTGCCGCTGGCGATCGAGC
>NZ_JBHYXZ010000276.1:0-5519 GCF_042752395.1 Actinosynnema sp. NPDC059335
AACCACCCCCGGGGGGTCCCCGGTCCCCCCGGCGCGTCCGGGCGGGGGGGGGGGGGCGGCCCCGGCGGGCCCCCCCGGGGGGTGACCCCGGGCCCACGGCCGCCCCCGCGCGGCCGATGCGCGGGTGAGGAGGTGCGACGTGACCACCCCCACCCGGCTCGGCGTCGGCCCCCTGCGGTGGCTCCCGCAGGTGGTGCCCGGAATCCTGCTGCTGTTCGCGGTCCTGCTCGTGCCGGTGGCGCCGGGCAGGGCGACCGACGGGCTGCACCGCGTCGACACCCCCGAGTTCTCGGTCGTCGACGGCTTCCGGTGCGCCGTGGCCGACGACCGGGCCACCTGCACCGTGCCGATCGCCGGCCGGCCGCTGACCGTCGAGTACCGGGTCGGGCGGACCTTCACCGGCTGCGCCGCCAACTACGACGGCCGTGACCTGCGCTGCGAGCGCATCGGCGGGTACGGCCCCGCGTCGCCGTGGGTCCGGGTCGGCTCGCTCGGCGTGCCCGCGGGCGAGGCGCCGGACGTGCCGTGGTGGCGGGACGCCCTCGACCTGTGGTGGGAGCGGCTGCTGCTCGGCTGCGCCCTGGTCCTCGCCCTGGCCGCCGGGCTGGCCGCGTTCCTCCTCCACCGCGCGCCCCGGCTGGAGGACGGGGACCGGCTGCGGCGGACGGTCGCGACCGGGGTGTCCTCCTGGCTGCTCGCGCTCGTGAGCACCTTCCTCGTGACGTGGGGCGGCAACGACGACTTCGGCGCGATGCCGCTGTTCGTCACCATCGCGGTGGTGGTGCCGGCGGGGCTGATGGCGTGCTGGCAGCACGTCGCGGCGGGGCCGACCGGGGAGCGGCCGCGGGAACGGGTCGGGCAGGCCGCCCTGGCGTTCCTCGCCACGCTGGCGCTCGGCGCGGTCCAGCTGCTGTGGCTCGGGCTCGCGGCCGGCCTGCCCGACTGACCGCCACAGCCGGGAACACACCGGTCCCGAGGGCAGGGCGGCCGGCCGACCGCCACAGCCGGGAAGACACCGGCCGCGGGGCTGGACCGACCGTCACAGCCGGGGGAACACCGGCCGCGGGCGGCTGGACCGACCGTCACAGCCGGGGAGACACCGGCTGCGGGCGGCCGGATCGACCGTCACAGCCGGGGGAACACCGGCCGCGGCCGGGGCAGCCGGTCCGACAGCGTGACGCACTGCTCGGACACCCGGGCGGCCAGCCCCGGCACGAACGGCGTCAGCTCGGTCGCCAGCACCCGGCACGCGGTCAGCAACGCGGCGACGGCCGCGTCCAACCGCCGGCCCGCCCCGGCGTCACCGGCCCGTTCGGCACGGGCCAGGTCCCACGGCCGCACCCGCTCCACGTGCCGGTTCGCCTCCTCCACGATCCGCCACACCGCCGCCGTCGCCCGGCGGAAGTCGAAGTCGTCCACGGCGGCGCGCACCAGGCCCGGCGCGTCCCGGCACGCCGCCAGCAGCGGTGCGGCGTCGGCGTCGGGCGCGGCCGACGGCGGCCGGCCGTCGCGGTAGCGGTGGACCACCACGGCGACCCGGTTCACCAAATTGCCCAACCCGTTGGCCAGGTCCTCGTTCGCGCGGGCCACGAGCCGGGCCTCGGTGAAGTCGGCGTCGCCGACGCGCGGCACGTCCCGCAGCAGCCACCACCGCACCGCGTCCGCGCCGTGCCGCGCGGCCAGCGCCGCCGGGTCCACCACGTCGCCGGCGGACTTGCTGATCTTGCGGCCGCCGGTGGTGAGGTAGTCGTGCACGAGGATGTCGGTCGGCAGCGGCTCGCCCGCCGACAGCAGCACGGCGAGCCAGTACACGGCGTGGAAGCGCACCACGCCCTTGCCGATCACGTGCACGCGGCGGTCGCCCTCCACCCACCACCGGCGGTAGTTCGAGCCCTCGCCGCCGTAGCCGAGGCTGCTGATGTAGTTGCCCAGGGCGTCCCACCAGACGTACACGACCTGGTCCGGGTCGCCCGGCACGGGGATGCCCCAGCCGTGCGCGCGGGCGCGCGACCGGGAGACGGAGAAATCCCGCAACCCGGCGTCCAGGAACGCCAGCACCTCGTTGCGCCGCGCCGCGGGCTCGATCCGGACCACGCCGCCGGCGATCAGCTCCCGGAGCCGGTCGGTGTGGCGGGACAGCCGGAAGAACCAGTTCTCCTCGGCCACCGGCCGCGGCTCCACGTCGTGCTCCGGGCACTTGCCGCCCACCAGCTCGGCGGGGGCGTAGAACTGCTCGCAGCCGACGCAGTACAGGCCCTCGTAGTGCTTGCGGTAGAGGTCGTGCGCGCACGCCCGCCACAGCCGTTCGACGCCGACGCGGTGCCGGGCGTCGCGGCTCGTGCGGATGAAGTCGGTGGACGACAGCGCCAGCGGTTCGCGCAGCGCCGCGAACGCGGCCGCGTTGCGGTCGACCAGCTCGGCGGTCGGCACGCCTTCCGCCGCGGCGGCCAGCACGTTCTTGAGCGAGTTGTCGTCGGTGCCGGTCAGGAACCGCACCCGGTCGCCGCGCAGGCGGTGGTGCCGGGCCAGCACGTCGGCCTGCACCAGCTCCAGCGCGAAACCGAGGTGGGGGCGCGAGTTGACGTACGGGATGGCGGTGGTGACGTAGAAGCGCGGCATCGGCAACCTCCGGGGTGCGCGGGGCTCCCGGATCGAGACCCCCTGGGGAACGGGGGCCTCGGACTCGTCATCCGCGCAGCGTCGGCCACCCCGCGGGGCGGGGCATCGGGACGGCGGACGACGAGGACATGGCGGCGACGCTAGCAGCGCCGCCGCCCGTCCCGCGCGCGGTTTTCCGGGCTAGCAGCCGATGCGGCTCACGCCCAGCGCGATGTCGTCCAGCCACAGGTCGTAGCTGCCGTCGTTGGGCTGGTAGAGCTGCCAGCCGAGCTTGACCGTGTCGAACCTCGGGAACAGGAAGTCGACCTGGTTGCCGCCGTGCTCGCGGGTGGAGACGGTCAGGTCCGGGTTCGGCCTGCCGTCGAACCACAGCGTGATCCGGTTGTCGGAGGCGTCCATCCGCCACTCGACGCACTGCCACACGCCCGCCTTCGACGGCGCGGACTCCCGCCAGTTCGTCCAGTCGCCCGTGGGGCCGCCGTCCGCGCCGACGCCCCAGAGGGCCTTGTCCAGCGTGGGCACGTACTGGCCGCCCAGCGGCCGCACCACCTCCGGGCCGTCGCCGGTGGCCTCGATCAGCGTGTAGTGCGCCCAGTCCGGCGCGGTCGGGAACCGCTCGACCTTCACCCGGACCCGGCCGTAGAAGCTGTTGCCCGGCGCGGCGAAGTCGTCCACCTTGAGGAACGCCCGGCCGTTGCCCTCGGCGCGCACGTGCAGCACCTTCTGGCCGCGCCGGTCCCGCTCGACCTCCAGCGAGCCGTTGCGGGTGTCCACACCCCACTTCAGGCTCGTGCCCGCGCCGGTCGGCACGTGCTGGAAGTCCTCGCAGAACACCAGGCCGGGTCGGGCGCACGTCTTGAGCCGGTGATCGGCCTCGCCCGGACCGGCGGCGTCCGCGACCGGGAGTGCGACGACCGAGAGCAGGACGGCGAGGACCGCCGAGGACAACCGTTTCCGCACGGGAAGCTCCTTCTGCGCTGAGGGGTGACAGGAAGCTACCGATTCTGGGAACGCTCCCATACCTCTGCGCGGCGCAACCGCGTTGATCCGTTGGCCGGGATCGGCCCCCGACCGCCTACTCGAAGCGGGACGGGTCGCCCGCGCCGCGCCGGACGATCTCGGGCTCACCGCCGGAGAAGTCCACGACGGTGGTCGGCTCCGTGCCGCAGTCGCCCGCGTCCAACACCGCGTCCACGACGTGGTCGAGCCGTTCCTTGATGTCCCAGCCGTGGACCAGCGGCTCGTCCTGGTCGGGGAGCAGCAGCGTGCTGGACAGCAGCGGTTCGCCGAGCCGTTCCAGCAGGGCCTGGGCGACCGGGTGGTCCGGGATGCGCGCGCCCACCGTCTTCTTCTTCGGGTGCATCATCCGGCGCGGCACCTCGGTGGTGGCCGGGAGGATGAACGTGTAGCTGCCCGGGGTGGCCGCCTTGATCGCCCGGAAGACCGCGTTGTCCACGTGCACGAACTGGCCGAGCTGGGCGAAGTCGCGGCACATGAGGGTGAAGTGGTGCCGGTCGTCCAGGTGCCTGATCTGCCTGATCCGGTCCAGCCCCGTCTTGTTGCCGAGCCGGCAGCCGAGCGCGTAGCAGGAGTCGGTCGGGTAGGCGATCAGGCCGTCCGACTCGATCAGCCCCACCGCCTGGTCGATGGACCTGCGCTGCGGGTTCACCGGGTGCACGTCGAAGTACCTGGCCATGCCGGGAGCCTAGTCGGCCGAACGGCCGCGCGACCGGTCAGGTGAACGCGAGCAGCGCCCCCAGGGCGACGAACGCGCCCGCGAAACCCCGCCGGATCCACGTCTGCACCGCCGGCCGCCCGACGACGTGGTCGCGGACGGCCGCGGCGCACCGGCCGTAGCCGACGAAGACGACCAGCGTGAGCGCCATGAACACCGCGCCCAGCTCCACCATGCGCGGGACGGCGTCGGGGCTGCCCGGCCGCACGAACTGCGGCAGGAAGGCGAAGAAGAAGATCGTCAACTTCGGGTTGAGCAGGTTCACCATCACGCCCGACGCCACCACGCGCGCCGTCGTGCGGTGGGGCGCGTCGGACGCGGCGGTGAGCGGGGTCCGGTCCCGGATCGTGCTCCACGCCAGGAAGAACAGGTAGGCGACGCCGAGGTACTTGAGCGCCTGGAACGCGGGGGTGCTCGCGGCCAGCAGCGCGGCCAGGCCGGTCAGCGCGGCCAGCAGGTGCGGCACCGTGCCCAGCGTGCAGCCCACCGCCGCCGCCAGGCTGCGCCGCGGACCGCCGGAGAGCCCGGCCGCGGTCGTGTAGAGCACGCCGGTGCCGGGCGTGGCGACGACGACGAGCGAGGTCAGCAGGAATTCGAGGTTCACCGGGCGACGCCCGTCGTGCCGTGGTCCATGCCGGTCACCCTCCTGCGAGAATGGTCCGGTGAACAGGTCCATTCCCGAGCCGGTGGACAGGTCCACAACGGCGGGGTCGGACTTCCTCCAGCTCGACGTCGCCGACGCGCCGCGCGGCGGGCTGGCCGACTGGCTGGCCGGGCGGTTGCGGTCGGCGATCGCGGACGGGCGGCTGCCCGTCGGCAGCAGGCTGCCCGCGAGCCGGGTGCTGGCGGGGGAGTTGCGGGTGTCGCGCGGCGTGGTGACCGAGGCGTACCGGCGGTTGGCGGAGGACGGTCACGTCGTCGGCCGGGGCCGGGCGGGCACGGTCGTGGTGGCCGCTCCGGGATCGGTCGCCCAGGACGTGACCGCTGCGGGGTTGGCCGCTGGGAGCTTGGCCGCTGGGAGCTTGGCCGCGCCGGGGTTGGCCGCCGCGGGGTTGGCCGGGCCGACGCCGGGCGGGCCGGCGCGCGGCGGCGGTCGGCAGGCGGGGGAGTGGTCGGCCGGTCGGTCCGCGCCCGCGGGGGCGACCGGCCGGGGCCGGGGCGGTCG
>NZ_JBHYXZ010000277.1:0-5505 GCF_042752395.1 Actinosynnema sp. NPDC059335
GTCGGGGTACTTCTTCGGTGGTGCCACGGACGACTCCCTTCAGGCCCTATCGGACCATGCCTGGAAAGCCACCGGGCTACCGGGGGAAGCTCAGAGAACTGGCTGATCGCGGCGCCGACGGCCGGGTGGGCGCCTTGCAGGACCAGCGCCCGGTGGGTCACCAGCAGCAGCCGCCACTTGCCCAGGTACCGCCACGAGGCGGAGCCGACGCCGAGTTCGTCCTCGTCCACGACGGCGTGCCGCGCCTGATCCGACACGAGACCTCCCAGCCCGGACCGGCACGGTCCTCCCGCTCCGGGACATGATGAGGGGACGCGGACCGTTCGGGAAGGTCCTCGCCGCCTGATCACCCGATCAGGCGGTCAGGCGGTCGACCTCCCGACAACCCTTGATCAATGGTCGACGGCGAGAGGCCCTATTGGACGTCCTGGTGGATGCGGTGGTCGACCAGTGCTTCGTGGAAGTTGCCCTGCTCGTGCGCGGTCACCAGGCGGGCCGCGAGGTCGCGCAGCTTGTGGTTGGTGTGCTGCGATGCTCGTCGGAGCAGGGTGAACGCCCTGTCGGTGTCGCAGGCGAGATGGCGCATCAGCAGCCCTTGGGCCACGCCGATGGTGTGACGCGTGCTCAGGGCGGTGGTGAGGTTGTGCACCATGCGCCTGCTGTCGTGGAAGAGCTGGGCGTTGTCGAACGCTGTCCCGGCGTGCAGTGTGATCAACAGCATGATGTCGTGGGTGTGCTCGTCGAACTGGTGCGGTGTGCGCGACAGCAGGGTCAGCGCCGCGGTGGGGGAGCGTTCGGTCGGTACGGGCTGTGGGGTGCCAATAGTCGGCCACATGGCCTGACCTGCGGTTAAGCGGCTGCGTGTTCGTACTCGTTGATCAGGCCGTCGAGGACTGGTCGGCGATGTATCAACGTGCCACTCGGCTCTACTGCTGGCCTGTTCGGTCGTGGTGGTGCGAGCTGGAGTGCTTGGTGTGGTCGGCGGTGGTTGTAGTGGGCCGCGTAGCGCTGCAGCACCGTCCGTTGGTGTGGACGCAAATCTCCTCGGCGAACGCCTGGGCATGGTCCGCCCTCGGCTTACAGAAGTGGTCGCCGCGCTTGCGGCAGGTGTGGCCGTCGAAGGTGCGCCCGCACACCGGCAACCGCGTCCCGCGATTGGTGGTCTTGGTGCTCGTTCGGGGCGTAGCGGTGCCGGTGCGCGAGCTGGCCTTGGTGCGCTTCGGGGTGGCGCGGGTCTTAGCTGAGGAGGCGGCCCGGTCCGCCCTGCTGGTCCTGGTCGCCGCCCACCTCCACCTTGACGGACTGGCGGTCGGACGGCGTTAGGTCGAAGCGGGCGGCGTAGGTCAGGAATGTGCGTTCGGCCTCGGCCTGCACCTGGAGCGCAGGGTTCTTCATCAGGCCGCTACCGCCCTGCACCAGCAGGGCGGAGCCGTTGACCAGAGCGGTGGCGTTGCGGTAGCGGTTCAGCGCCTCGCACAGCACGAGGAACGCGGCTACGTCCCAGGCGGTGAGCACACCGCGCTTCTCCAGACTCGGCGCGAGCCACGCCTAGTTCTCCCGCGCGCCGTCCGATGCCCAGTCCGGACAGATGGTCTCCTACGCTGGCGGTATGGGCTCCTGCTTGTTGATCCGGTCGGCCCGATCACCATGGAGGATGCGAAGTTGAGTAGATTTACCAGTTGGGCCACGTCTACCCACGAAGCATCATCTCACTCTTGCAATAGGGGCGGGTCTGCTGCACGAGTAGGTGACAGTGGTAGTCACGCAGCCCGGCCAGCTGGCGTGGTCATGATTGCTTCATATTCGATGGGGGTCAACCGGCCGAGGGCGGCTTGGCGTCTGCGGCGGTGGTAGGTGCGTTCGATCCAGGTGACGATCGCGATCCGGAGTTCGTCGCGGGTGGACCAGGAGCGCCGGTCGAGAACGTTGTTCTGCAGCAACGCGAAGAAGCTTTCCATCGCGGCGTTGTCACCCGCAGCGCCGACCCGGCCCATCGAGCCGGTCAGCCCATGGCGAGCGAGCGCACGGACGAACTTCCTCGACCGGAACTGCGATCCGCGGTCGGTGTGCACCACGCAGCCGGCGACCTCGTCTCGCCTCGCGACGGCGTTGGTGAGCGCGGTGACGGCGAGGCGGGACTTCATCCGGGAGTCGATGGAATAGCCCACGATCCGGTTGGAGCAGGCGTCCTTGACCACGCAGAGATACAGTTTCCCTTCGGCAGTGCGGTGTTCGGTGATGTCGGCCAGCCACAGCCGGTTCGATGCGGTTGCGGTGAAGTCGCGGCGGACCAGGTCGTCGTGCACCGGCGGACCGGCCTTCTTCCCGGTGCGGCCGCGTTTCTTGCCGAACACGCTCCACCAGCCCATGGACGAGCAGAGCCGCCACGCGGTCCGATCCGCCATCGACAGGCCGGCGTCGCGGGCTTCGTCGGCCAGGAACCGGTAGCCGAACTCCGGATCGTCGCGGTGGGCGTCGAACAACGCGTTCGCCCGATAAGCCCGCTCGAGGTCGGTGGCGGTGACCGGCCGGGCACGCCACCGGTAGTACGGCTGTCGAGCGATCCCGAGTACCCGGCACGTCACCGCGACGGGGATACCGTCCGCGGCGAGCTCGTTCACGAGCGGGTAGAGCCTTTTCCCGGCAGGTTCGCCTGCGACAGATACGCAGTCGCGCGGCGCAGGACTTCGTTCTCCTGCTCCAGCAGCTTGATCCGCTTGCGCGCCTCGCGCAGTTCAGCCGAATCGTTCCTGCTCACACCGGGTTTGGCGCCCTCGTCGGTGTCGGCCTGGCGCAGCCACTTGAACAAGGTCATCGGATGGACCCCGAAGTCCTTCGCGATCTGCTCGACCGTCACGCCGGGTTCGCGGTCACGGGCGACCCGCACGACATCGTCGCGGAACTCCCGGGGATAGGGCTTGGGCACAGCGACATCCTCCCAGCTCACCATCACGGCAAGCCAACTCAGATGTCACCTATCCGTGCAGCAGACCCAACCGTTCGGCGTGAACGTTGGCTCGTGGACACCGTGGTGGGATCTTCACGACCTTGATACCGGCGCCGGCGAGGACGGCGTCGAATGAGGTGGTGAACTGGCCGGCCCGGTCCCGGATGAGGAACCGGAAGTCGTCGGCCCGATCAGTCAGGTCCATCAGCAGGTTATGGGCCTGCTGGGTAGTCCAAGGGCCATCGGGGTTGGTGGTGGCGCCGAGGATGTGGACGTAGCGGGTGGCGACTTCCATCACGAAGAACACGTACACGCGCTTGAGGGTGACGGCGCAGTCAACGTGGAACAAATCGCAGGCAAACATGCTTGCGACCTGCGCGCGTAGGAACCGTCGCCAGGAGGTGTCGGTGTCGCGCTGGGGGCGGGTGGTACCCGCAGGCGCTTGAGCACGCGACGAACCGTTGATGCTGCTACCCGGTGGCCGAGCTTGAGCAGCTCACCTTGAACCTTGCGATAGCGCCAGCCGCTGTTCTCCCGCGCCATTCGTTCGGTCAACTCCACGACGGTGTTGTTGACCGGCGGTCTGCCGGTGCGGTGGGGGTAGGTCCACTTCTCCACGACCAGGCGCCGGTGCCATCGCGCGAGGGTGCCCGGTGTCACCAAACGGGTGCTCGTACAGCAGCCGGGGAAGTCGGCGCACCAGCGCGGCGAGCACCGCGCGATCCGCCCACTCCAGCCGCGGGCGGGGGTTCGTGCGACGCAGTACGGCGACTTCGCGCCGCAGCACCAGCAGCTACAAGTCCTCGGCCGCCGATGACCGGCCGAGCAGGACCAGCCAGTCAACGAGCCGGACGAAGATCAGGTACAGCAGTCGCAACGCCACGCCTCGTGATCATGCCTCTACAGCCCATGATGCGCGATCACTGCCGCTCAGCGCTCAGGTGCAGAGTTGTGGAACCCGCAGGCTCACCTGGTGGAGCGCTGGTTCGCCGAGCTGACCAACCGCAAACTTCGCCGCAGCGCCCACCGCGACGTCGCTGAACTGGAAGCCGACGTCGGTGCCTGGATCGACGCCTGGAACCAGGACCCGAACCCCTTCGTCTGGACCAAGACCGCAGACGAGATCCTCGACAACCTCGCCCGGTACTGCCAACGAATCAACGACTCAGGACACTAGGTTGCAACTCGGGCCAGTCGTTCCCGGACCTGGTCCGCCTCGGGCGCGCCCAGCTCGGTGAACAACGCCAGCGCCCGCTGCCAGTGCGCCACCGCGCCGGGCAGCTCCTGCCGGTCGAACACGATCGCCAGCCGGTCGTGGGCCATCGCCTGGTGGTACGGGCTCGCGGCGGCGGACGCCACCGACAACGCCGTGCGCGCCGACGCGACGGCATCCGCGCCCTCGCCCGACTCCAGCAGCACCATCGCGAGGTCCGTGTGGCAGGCCGACTCACCGCACTGCTCGCCGACCTCCCGGTACATCGTCACCGCCGCGCGCAGCCGGTTCTTCGCCTCGTCGTAGCGGCGCGACTCCAGGTACAGCAGCCCGAGGTTGTGGTGGGCGTTCGCCTCGGCCCACCGCGCCCCGGCCGCCCGGCTGACCTCCAGCGCCTCCCGGTACGAGGCCTCGGACTCGTCGACCCGCCCCAGCCCCTGGAGCATGTCCGCCACCGTGGTCAACGCCCTGGCCTGCGCGTTCACGTCCCCGGACGCCCGCGCCACCTCCAGCGCCTCGCGGTGCCGGGCCAGGGACTCGTCCATCCGCTGAAACTGCGCCAGCGCGATGCCCAGGTTGAACAGCATCACGAACCGCGCCTCGGGATCGCCCAGCGTCGTGGCCGCCTCCAGCGCGGCCTCCGTGGTGCGCAGCCACGTCGTCCGGTCCGCGCGCAGCCAGAAGAACCGCGACAGCGTGTACGGCAGCTGCCAGGCGTGCACCAGCCACTTCGGGTCCGAACCGGGAGCGGCGGCCAGCTCGGCGGCGGCGATGATGTTGCCCTGCTCGGCGTCCAGCCACGCGATCGCCTCGGCCGAACCGGACAGCTTCGGCGTCTCGGCCGGCACGTGCTCGGGCGCGACCCGCACGCTGCCGCGCCCCACCGGCAGCCGCCCGTCGGCCAGGTCCGCGCAGTGCAGGTAGAAGTCCAGTACTCGCTGCAACGCGCCCATCCTCATGGGCTCGGCCACTTCACCGTAGGCGGTGGAAGTGGCATGACGACGGACGAGATCGTGCATGGTGTAGCGGTCACCGCCGTGCCGGACGATCAGCGATACGTCCTCCAGCGCACGCAACACCGCCCGGGTACGCGCCGGGGACAGACCGCTCAAACTCACGACGGCGGGCAGGCTGATGTCCTGACCGGGAGCAATGGCGAGCAACCCGAACACCGTGCGCTGTTCAAGTGTCAGGTACCGCAGCGACCATGACAGCACTGCGGGTAAGCTGATGGTGGGATCATCGTCAGCCTGAGCTTCCCCCGGTAGCCCGGTGGCTTTCCAGGCATGGTCCGATAGGGCCTGAAGGGAGTCGTCCGTGGCACCACCGAAGAAGTACCCCGACG
>NZ_JBHYXZ010000278.1:0-5383 GCF_042752395.1 Actinosynnema sp. NPDC059335
GGAATAAAAGCAGGGGTCCCCTGGGCGGGGACCCCTGCGGCGCGTTCGGCGCGGTGAGTTCGGTGGGGTGCGGTCGAGGTGAGGCGTTCGAGCCGAGGCGTGGCGGCCGGTCGGTCGCCCGGCGCGGCGGGGCCTACCGGTCGTCGGCCCGCGCGGTCTCGGGGCGTTGGTCGGTGGAGGCGTCGAGCAGCTCGTCGTAGATGTTGCGCTCGCCCCGGGCCTCGGCCTGGGCGCGGAGCCGCTCCTCGGCCGCCCGGTTCTCCTCCTCCTCGCGGGCGAGGGTGGCCTTCAGGCGCTTGTCCGACCGCCGCACCGCCCACACCGTGACGACCAGCGCCACCGCCATCAGCGGGTAGCCCATGGCCAGGCGCGCGGCCGCCAGCCAGCCCACCGACGCCTCGTCGTACAGCCACCGCTGCACCACGAACCGGGAGCAGAACACCAGCGCCCAGACCAGCGTGGCGATGTCGTAGTCCCGGACGCTCGCCCGGTCCCGCCGCCACGCCGTGCCCTGGCCGTTGAGGAACGACCAGATCACCCCGGCCAGCGGCCACCGGACGGCGATCGACAGCAGGAACACGCCGCCGTAGACGAGGCTCTGCCAGATGCCGAACAGGAAGAAGCCCTTGGCGTCGCCGGTCCGGTAGGCGATGAACGCGGCGATGCCCACGCCGAACACCGCCGAGACCGCCGGCTGCACCGAGCCCTTGCGCAGGGCCAGCACGATGCCGATCACCACGGCCGACGCCAACGCGCTCCAGATCGCCGGCATCAACCCGGCGAACGCGTTGACCAGCACGAACACCACGACCGGCAACGAGGAGAACAGCAGGCCGCTGACGCCGCCCATCTGCTCCAACATCGTGGGCTGCTTCTCGGACTCGTTCGCTTGGGTCATGAAGCGTTCTGCAACTCGTAGTAGGGGTTGTAGAGCACCTTGCGCCCGTCCCGCACCGCGATCCTGCCCTTGGCCTTGATGGTGCGGCCCGGCTCGATCCCGGCGATCCGGCGCCGGCCCAGCCAGACCAGCGTCACGCCCTCGGTGCCGTCGTACAGCTCGGCCTCCAGCGTGGCGGCGGCGTCCCGCGGGCACAGCTCCACGCTGCGCAGCCTGCCCAACACCGTCACCTCCTGACCGGACTTGCAGTCGCACGCGCGGACGGCCCCGACGGCCTCGACTTTTCGGGACAGGTCGTCGGCGTCCAACTCGCTCACGTCGGTGGTCAGCCGACGCACGAGGCGGCGCCAGTAGCCACCCCCAGTACCAGTCATCCCCGACTCCATGGAATGCGCGGGGCCTCGACGACGAAGCCCGTCCAACAGCCAGCGTAACCGGGTGCACTCGAACGGGTATCCGACTGGGGGAGGATCTGACGCCATGCGATCGTCACGCGCCGTTCTGCTGCCGGGCACCGCGTCCGACGAGGTGTTCGTCGCCTCCGTCTTCGCCGGTCCGCTGGCCGACGCCGGGATGGCGCTGGTCACGCCCGCGTCGCGGGACGTGCGGGGGCACGTGGCGGCGCTGGACGCGGCCTGGGGCGGCACGCCGCTGGTCGTGGGCGGCGTCTCGCTCGGCGCGCACGTGGCGGCGGCGTGGGCGGTGCGCCACCCCGAGCGGTGCGCGGGGCTGCTGGTGGCGCTGCCCGCGTGGCACGGGGACGCCGGTGGCGCACCGGCCGCGGCGACGGCGCGGGCCAGCGCCGCGCTGGTGGGGACGGCGGGCCCGGAGGCCGCGCTGGCGGGCGTGGACGGGTGGCTGGGCGCGGAGCTGCGGCGGGCCTGGCCCCGGTACGGCGCGCGGCTGGAGGGGGCGCTGCTGGAGGCGGCCGGGTCGGCGGCCCCGACGCTCGCCGAGCTGCGCGGGCTCGCCGTGCCGGTGGGGGTCGCGGCGTGCACCGACGACCCCGTTCACCCGGTCGAGGTCGCTCGGGAGTGGGTAGGGGCGCTGCCTCGTGCCTCTCTGCGCACGACGACGTTGGCCGAGCTGGGCGCGGACCGGGAGTCCCTGGGCCGCGCCGCGCTCGACGCCTACCTCGACGCCGCCGCCTCCGGCCCCGGGCGGGCGGGGCGGTCCGGACGCTAGCCCTGCTGCTGGGCCTGGATGTGCCGGGCGATGGCCTCGGGCAGCTCGATCGGCAGCGGCGTGCGCACCGGCATCGGCTGGTCGCCGCGCACCACGACCGTGCCGCGCATGACCGCGTACAGGGCTTCGGTCGCCCGCAGGCCCTGCTCCTCGGTGGGGGCCGCCGCGATGCCGCGCAGCATCCACCGGGGGCCGTCCACCCCGACCACCCGCAGGTGCACCTCGTTGTTGCGGGCGGTGATCTCCTCGCCCCACTCGCCGTTCTCCCGGAGGATCCGGAAGCCGTCGGACTTGAACTGGGCGATCATCTCGCCGCTGACCTCCGGCCACAGCCGGTCGGACCGGGGCGCGGCGAACGCGCTGACGGTGAGCTGCCCGACGGTGGTCAGCAGGTTGACCGCGTGCACCGCGCCCTTGTCGTCCAGCTGCACCTGCAGCTGCGCGCCGTCGGGCACGGGCAGCCGGATCGAGCCCAGGTCGAGCCGGTTCAGCCCGTCGTCGGGCGCGCGCGAGGAGTCGAACGGCCCGTCCTCGACGTCCTCGACGTCGTCGAACTCGACCTCGGGTTGCGCCGTCCCCCGGTTCGCGGAGTGCCTACCGCGCTTGCGGCGCTTTCCGAACATCGCCTTCACCCCTCCGTCCGGGCGAGCACGTCGTGCCCGCCAGTAGAGCCGTAGCCTCCCGCACCGCGCACGGAGTCGGGCAGCTCGTCGACTTCGCGGAACACCGCGTGTTCCACCTTCTGCACCACCAGCTGGGCGATCCGGTCGCCGCGCGACAACACGACGGGTTCCCGCAGGTCGTGGTTCACCAGGCACACCTTGATCTCGCCCCGGTAGCCCGCGTCGATCGTGCCCGGGGTGTTGACCACGCTCAGGCCGACGCGCGCGGCCAGGCCGGACCGGGGGTGCACGAACCCCGCGTACCCCTCGGGCAGGGCGATCGCGATGCCCGTGCCGACCACCGCGCGCTCCCCCGGTTCGATCACCACGTCGGTGGTCGTCACCAGGTCCGCGCCGGCATCACCCGGTCGGGCGTAGGCCGGGGGCGGGACGGCAGGATCGAGCCGGGACAGCAGGACCTCGACGCTGGGCACGGCGCGCGAGACTACCCTGGGGGCGTGAGCGAGACTGCTGTGACCGCCCCCATCGCGTTCCGCGAGCGGTTGTACGTGCCCTGGTGGGGTTGGCCGCTGCCGCTGGCCGCGGCCGCGCTGCTGGCCGCGGAGATCCACATGGGGTTCCCCGGCGTGCGGTCGTGGCTGCCGTACCTGATCACGGTGCCGCTGGCCGTGCTGCTGATCGTGCGGATGGGTTCGGCGAAGGTCGAGGTGTCCGGCGGCGAGCTGCGGGTCGGCGCGGCGCACGTGCCGCTGGAGCTGCTCGGCGAGGTCGAGGTGTTCGACGCGAAGGAGAAGCGGCGGGCGATGGGGCCCAACCTGGACCCGGCGGCGTTCGTCACGCACCGGGGGTGGGTCGGGCCGATGGTCCGGGTCGAGTTGCGCGACCCGGCGGACCCGACGCCGTACTGGCTGTTCAGCGTGCGTTCCGCGGAGGAGCTGGCGGCCGTGCTGCGCGCGCGGTGACCGCTCCCGGCGGCGGGCGCGGCACCGCGCCGCCACGGCGACCGGGCGCCACCCCCGGCGGAAAGGGTGAGCGCCCCGGTCTGGTCGTAGGTGTCGGTCTGCTCGGTGGGACTCGGATCGGTGGTGGTCGTGCGGGTTCGTGCGCGGCCGTGCGTCAGGCGCAGTCGCGGCAGATGTACTGGCCGTTGACTTCCTCGGCCAGCCTGCTGCGGTGGTGCACCAGGAAGCACTTCGAGCACGTGAACTCGTCCGCCTGCTTCGGCAGGACCTTGAACGTCAGCTCCTCACCGGACAGGTCGGCGCCCGGCAGCTCGAAGTTCTCGGCGGTCGCGTCCTCGTCGATGTCGACGACCCCGGACTGCGTTTCGTTGCGCCGCGCCTTCAGCTCCTCGAGGGAGTCCTCAGCGAGTTCGTCCGCCTCGCTGCGACGCGGTGCGTCGTAGTCGGTCGCCATACTTCTTTCACCCCTGCGGTCAACGGAGACTGTTCGTGTCGCTGGTTAACGCACCAGCGCCCCTGTTTGTGCCCCCGTCCCCAGTGACGGAGGTCTCGCTCGTGCGGCCGGGCGCCAACCCCCTGTTCGTCGACGCTTCCGGTGTCCGGCGGTGCGCGGAGCGCCGAGAGGGTAGCTCATCGATCCGGGGGTCGCGCAGCGGGTTCCCCCTAATTGAGCAGACGGGTGACAGGCCCTTCCCACGCTGGCCGGATAGGCTGGGACGCGCACCACTCACCCGCCGCTCCCGTGCTCCACCGCCCGACCAGGGCGATGACCGTCCGCGACCGGGTGATCGCGCCCCGCGACAACCCGGCCCGAGACGCGGGACCGCGGGACGCGGCCTAGCCTGATCACTGTCAACACTGGCCCAGGGGAGGTCGACGGACGTGGGACCCGGTACGGGGAGCAGCGGGTCGACGCGGTACCGGAAGCGGCGGCCGTGGCCGGCGCTCGTCCTCTTCCTGGTGCTCGCCGTGACCACGGTGGTGGTGTGGAACCGCGTGCTGTCGGAGGCGGGCGACGTGGACGCGGCGATCCGGTGCAACCCGCCCGGCGGCGCGCCGTCGCCGTCCCCGGGCGCGCCCGCCGCGCCGGCGGCCGAGCCGACCCCGGCGTTGGGCACGGTGCTCGCGCACGACGCGCTGGACCGCACCGACCCGGTGCCGGTCGGCGAGGTGCAGTTCCGGGTGTTCAACGCGAGCACCCAGCGCAACCAGGCGCGGTTCGTCGCGACGACGTTGGCCGAGCTGGGCATGAAGCAGGCGGCCGAGCCGGACAACGACCCGGTGTACCCGGCGCAGGACATGAGCTGCCGCGGCCAGATCCGCTTCGGCGCGCCCGGCGCGGGCGCGGCGCGGACGTTGAGCCTGGTGGAGCCGTGCCTGGAGCTGGTGCGCGACGAGCGGCAGGACGCGACGGTGGACGTGGCGATCGGGCAGAAGTTCAGCGAGGTGAAGCCGAACAGCGACGCCCGCAAGGTGCTCGACCAGCTCGCCGAGTGGGCGGCGCAGCAGCCCGAGCGGCAGGGCGGCCAGGCGGCCGAGGGCGGCACGCCGCTGTCGCTGAACCCGGAGCACGTCAAGGGCGCGCGCGACGTCCAGTGCTGACCGGCCACACCCGTGTGTCGAACCTCCAGCGCCCCGGGGGGTGTGGTGTGGGTTCGGGTGTTTGTCAGAGGAGCTCGGTGTGTGTGTGTGGGGGGGGGGGTGTGGGGTCGAGT
>NZ_JBHYXZ010000279.1:0-5330 GCF_042752395.1 Actinosynnema sp. NPDC059335
CCGCCGAGCCGGCCGCGGCCCGCAACACCGGGCAGGCGGCGGTGGCCGCACCGGTCGCGGGCAGCCGCCGCGACGACGACGAACCGCACGAGAACCGGATGCCGACCGTGGACCACGGGCTGTTCGCGGTGGACCTGCCGGTCAGCCCGCCGGTCATCGGCCACACGACGGGGGAGCAGCCGTGAGCGGGGGCTACCGCGTCGAGCCGGACCTGATCCAGGACCGGATCACGACGTTGACGAGGCTGGGCGACCTGACCGACGACCTGGTGGCGGCCGTGGGCGCGTTGGCCGAACGACAGCCGAGGCTCGGCACCGCGCCACCGGCGGTGGAGCTGGCGGCGCGGCTGCGCGCGGCGGCGGGGGAGACCGGCCTGGCCGGCGAGCTGAGCGCGACGCGACGCGAGGTGGAGGCGTTCCGCCGGCTGCTCGCCGACGCGCGGGCGACCTACACCGCCGTGGACGCCGACGCGGAGTCCGCGGTGCGGGCCGCCGGAGCGCGGGAGGCCGCGTCGTGACCGCCGCCGTGGCGCACGAGGTGGTCTTCGCACCCGTCGAGCTGGACCTGCTGGCCACCCACGCCGGCGTCGCGTTCCCGTTCCCGCTGCGGGTGCCGTCGTTCGGCCGGTTCGCCCACGAGCGGGACGCGGTGCTGGCCGCCGCCGGGCACGCGCTGTGCGCCCGCGGCCTGGCCACCGGGGACGGGCCGGTCGGCGTGGCGGCGGAGCTGGTCACCGCCCTGCGGGAGCACCGGGGCGCGGTCGACCTGGTGGTGATCGGCGCGGGCGGCGTGACCGGCGCGGTGGCGATGGTGCACGGGGACCGCGCGGTGGTGTGCCGCCAGTCGTGGGGCGACGGGCGGGGGAGCCCGGTGCGGGTGACGGCGGTGCCGGCGACCGGGCTGGGCGACCGGCTGGCGCCGCTGATCCCCGGCGTCAGGGCGGCGGCGACCCTGCCGATCACGGTGCCGCCCGGCGTCGTGGAAGGCGCGTCCCGGCTGCTCGACGACCGCTCGGACGACCCGGTCGGCACGCGCCGGGCGCGGCGGCTCGTCCGCGCGTGTGGCGGCGACGAGGCCGTGGTCGACCGGCTCGTCGCCCTGCTCCCGGCGGTGACCGGCCAGGGGCAGCTCGGCGTCGTCCGGCGGTCCGGCGACGCGGTCAGCCGGCCGCACGAGCTGTCCTGGCTGGACGGCGCGCGGGGTCGGGTGCGGGTGGACCGCGGCGACACGGGCTGGCTGAGCGTCAACCCGTTGCGGCACGACGACCTGCTGCGCGTGCTGGGCGAGATCGCGACGGTCGCCCGCGCGTGACCGGTCGGGTGGATCACGGAGTGGAACCAGGGAAGGGGAGGACCATGGATGCGACCCAGTGGCTGGCGGACTACCGGCAGCGCCTCGAACGCGCGGCGCACGCCGCCCGGTCGGCGAGCGCGAGCCTGCGGGAGGTCGGCGCGACCGCGACCTCGCCGCGCGGTGAGGTCACCGTGACGGTGAACGCCGGCGGGGCGCTGGACGACGTCACGCTGACCCCGGCGGCACGTCGGCTGGAGGCGGACGCGCTGTCGGTGCTCATCGTCGCCACCGCCCGCGAGGCGCAACGGCTGGCCGGCGCGCGGATGGCCGAGGTGATGGCCGGCTACCTCGGCGAGGGCGAGGCGACGGCGCGGGTCACCGAGCACCTGCCCGCGGAGGTCCGGCGATGACCGCGGGCGACTTCACCGCCGACCCGGAGCAGTTGCGCGCGCACGCGGGCAGGCTCGCGGGCCACGCCGACCGGCTCGCCACGACGGGCGCGCGGCTGCCGGACGCGCTGGGCGAGGGGGCGCTCGGCTCGTTCGCCGGGTTCCTCGCCGCCGGCCTCGGCGGCGCGATGGCGACCACGCTGGACGCGTTCGGCCAGGTCGCCGCCGCCGTGGACCGGGTGGGCGACGGCCTGCGGCAGGCGGCCGAGCAGTACCAGCGCACCGACGACGACAACGCGGCCGGCCTGGCCGGGATCGAAGGGAGCACCCGGTGGTGACGACACTGCCCCGGCCCGACGCCGCGGGGACGCCGGACGTGGGGCGGATCGCCGCGCTGCTCGCGGAGCTGCGCGCCGCCGGCGCCGCCGTGGAGGGCGAGGAGTGGCTGGCCGGCGGGCTGGCCGGCGACCCGGACGCGCCGCTGACCGCGTTGACCTCGTCCGAGCGGCCGCTGTCGGCGCTGGACAGCGCCGGCGTCGGGTTCCTGACCCCGATGATCTCGTTCCTGGAGGAGCCGCTGGACCGGTTGCGCGGCGACCCGGACGCGGTCTCCGCCGGCGCGGCCGAGTTCGCCGCGGCGGGCCGCGAGGCGACGTCCGTCGCCGACGACTACCGGTCCACCGTCGGCGCGGAGACCAGCGGGTGGTCCGGCCGGGCCGCGTCGGACTACGTCAAGGCGGGCACGGAGCTGGCCGACGGCGTCCTGTCGATCGCGGAGACCTCGCTGACCTCGGCCAAGGCCCTGATCGCGGCCGGCGAGATGGTGGCCAAGGTGGTCGCCGCCGTCACCGGGCACGTCGCCGAGGCGGTCGCCAAGATCACGCCCGTCATCACCGAGGCGCTGGCCGCCGCGCCGGCCACGTTCGGGCACAGCCTGGCCGTGGCGATTCCGCGGTGCGTGGAGATCGCGGTCGACTACGCGGGCCGGATCGCGGCCAAGCTGGCGGAGCTGCTGACCAGCGGCGAGAACCTGATCAAGCTGGTCGAAGGCGCGCTCGGCGTGCTCAAGGTGGTCAAGGAGGTCGTGAAGTTCATCGGCGAGCAGAGCCGGACGGGCGGCTCGACCGGCGAACCGGTGGACCCCGCGACGCCCGAGGCGACCGACAAGGCGACCGACCTGCCCGCCACGGCCCAACCGACCGCCGCCGGTCGGCCCGCCACCGTGGGAACCGCTCCGGCGCGGCTCGGCACCGGTCAGCCGGCTGCCGCACAACCCGAACGCACCCCGGCGCAACCCAGCGCCGCGGCCTCCACCACACCGCAACCCGTCGCCGTGCACCCCACCACCCCGGAGGAGTCCGCATGAACCGCACGACCCGTCGCTGGTTCACCGGCGTCGCCGGCAGCGTCGTCCTCGCCCTGGCGGCCGGGACCACCGCGCCCGCGGTCGCCGCGCCGGACGACCACGCCGCCACCAAGGCCGTGCTCGACCGCTACCAGGCCCAGGCCGGACCGGGCGCGGCCGTGTTCGCGGGCGGGGCCGACGGCACCTGGACGTTGAGCACCGGCACCGCCCGGGTCGGCCAGAACCGCCCCCTCACGGCGACCGACCACTTCCGCATCGGCAGCCAGACGAAGACCTTCACCGCCGCGGTCGTCCTCCAGCTCGTGGACGAGGGCCTCGTCGCGCTGGACGCGCCGATCGGCCGCTACCTGCCCGGCGTGGTCACCGGCAACTACGACGGCGACGTCATCACGGTGCGCCAGCTCATGCAGCACACCAGCGGGCTGGTGCGGGACGTGCGCGACGCCGCCGCGAACCCGGACGGCACCTACGCCCTGGCCGAGCTGGTCCGATCCGCCATGGACGAGCCGCCGCAGTTCGCGCCCGGCGCCGGCCTCGGGTACTCCAACGTGGCCTACCTGGTGCTGGGCCTGCTGGTCGAACGGCTCACCGGCCGCCCGGTCCGCGACGCGATCACCGAACGGGTCATCACGCCGCTCGGGCTGACCGCCACGTCGTTCCCCGCGCCGGGCTCCCGCGCCCTGGCCGACCCGTACCTGCCCGGCTACCAGGGCGGTCGCCTCGGCCCGTTCTTCTTCTGGATCGACGCCACCACCGGCACCGAGCTGTCCTTCTGGAGCACCGCCGGCGCGATGGCGTCCACGATGGACGACCTGGTGACGTTCTACCGGGCGCTGCTGGACGGCCGGGTCGTGTCCCCGGCGGCGCTCGCGGAGATGCGGCGCACCGTCGCGCCCGACCACTCCTACGGCCTCGCCCTGGCCAGGGTGCCGCTGTCGTGCGGCGGCGTGGCGTGGGGCCACAACGGCGCGCTGCCCACCGGGCACTACTCGGTCACCCTGCTCACCGACGACGGCCGGTTCGCGGCGCTGGTCACCAACGGCGACGTGCTCAGCTCGCGGCCGCTGTCGATCGAGGTGCTGGACTCCGCGCTGTGCGAGGGGAGGGCGTGATGCGGCGACCCACCGCTGCCGCCGTCGTGCTCGCCGTCCTCGGCGCGCTGTCCGTGCCGGCCGGACCCGCGTCCGCCCAGGGCGCGCCGCCGGTGTTCGCCGACGCGCACGGGCTGACCGTCGTCGGCCGGCCCGCGTGGGTGGACGACAACCGGCGCACCTTCGTGTTCACCGTGCGCACCGCCCACGTGCCCGCGTACTCCGTGCTGCCGGGCCAGGTCTCCGGCGAGCACGCGATCATGGTCACCCTGCCCTCGGGCTACGACCAGGCCGCCGCCACGCGCTACCCGGTGCAGTACCACCTGCACGGCCACCCGGACCGCCCGAACACGGTCGCGAACCAGCGGCTGTTCGAGGACACCACGGTCGGCGTCCCGCTGATCACGGTCGCGCCCAACGGCTCCGGCCGCGGCTGGTACTCGAACTGGGTGAACCCGCCCGCCGCGCTCGGGCCGCAGGACTGGGAGACCTTCCACCTGGACCAGGTGATCCCGTTCATCGACGCGAACCTGCGGACCGTCCCCACCCGGGACGGCCGGGCGATCTCCGGGCACTCGATGGGCGGCTTCGGCGCGTTCCACTACGCCGAGCACCGACCGGACCTGTTCGCCTACGTCGGCAGCTTCTCCGGCGGCCTGGACCTGCTCAGCCAGGAACAGCGGCTGGCGGTGGTCGCCTCCACCCAGTCGCCGGGCAGCGGCACGCCGACGGTCCCGCTGGAGTCGATCTTCGGCCCGCCGATCTGGCCGCTGGACGGCGTGTGGAACCGGGAGAGCCCGGCCCAGCACGTCGCCCCGCTGCGCGGCATGGGCGTCGCGCTCTACACCGGCGACGGCGGCGACCTCACCGAGGACCCGGTCCAGGCCGTGATCGAGAACCGGGCCTGGGCGACGAACATCGTCACCCGGGACCACCTCGTCGCCGCGGGCATCCCGCACACGTTCGTCGACTACGGCGACGGCAGCGGCTGGGCGGAGGGCTGCACCGGCAAGCACGCGCAGCTGCCGTGCCTGCTCGCCGACATGCACCACTTCGTGTCGCTGATCAGGGACAGGCTGACCCACCCGTGACGCACCGCGTCGGGGGGGGGGGGCCCCCCCGCGGGCCGGCGCGCCCCCGGGGGGGGGAGCCGGAGGGGGGGGGGGGGGGGGCGCCGAACGACCAGAAGAG
>NZ_JBHYXZ010000280.1:0-5163 GCF_042752395.1 Actinosynnema sp. NPDC059335
GGCGGTGAGGAGCACCGCGGCCGCCACGGGTCCGAGAACCCTACGCAAGATCATCAGTCACTCTTTCTGCCGGTGGTGGTGTGGCGGCGGGTGAGCGGGTGGCGCCGGACGACCGGGACGGGGGCGCTCGACGGCACCGGGGGGCGCGTCGCCGATCAGGGAGGACCCGGGGGGCGGCGCGCGTCGGACGCGCACGGCGCAGGAGGCGATCGCATCGCTGTCCCCATCGTCGTCGTTGACGAACGGCCGCGGCGGAAGTGCCCGGCCGAGAGGGTTTCGAAAGTTGCGCGAAAAGCGCTTTCACTTTCGGGCCAATCTAGCCGGCGCGGGACGAACCAGTCAACGTGCGGCGATGCTAAAATTGTGAGCGCTAACTTGAGCAGGGATCGCGGCCTTCGCATCGACAAACATCGAGTCGCGCCAGTACCGCTGTGTTAGCGCAAACATTCAGTTCCGCGGCGGTCCCACGCTGCCGCGTTCGACCAGGGTCGGCACGATGGTCCGCCGCTGCCGGCCCGCCTCGCCGCCGCCGACCTGGGCCAACAACAGGTCCAGCGTCTCACGCGCCACCGCCGCGAAGTCCGGCCGGACCGTGGTGAGCGGCGGGATCAGGTAGCCGGCCTCGGGCACGTCGTCGAAGCCGACCACGCTCACGTCCTGTGGCACGCGCCGGCCGCGCTCGCTCATCGCCCGCAGGATGCCGAGCGCCAGGTGGTCGTTGGCCGCGAAGACGGCGGTCACCTCGGGGTCGCGCGCCAGCTCCAGCCCCACCCGGTACCCCGACGCCGCGCTCCAGTCGGCCGGCACCGGCGGCGGGACGGGGAGGCCGGCGGCCTCCAGCGCCGCCCGCCAGCCGCGCACGCGCCCCGCGCTGTCGAACCAGTCCGGCGGGCCGGAAACGTGCCACACCGCGCGGTGGCCCGCCTCGACCAGGTGGCGGGTCGCGGCGAAGGCGCCCGCCTCCTGGTCCGCGGTCACCAGCGGGGTCGGCCGCTCCGGGTCGCCGTCCACCACCACCAGCGGCACACCGGGCGGCACGGCGTCGATCGCGTCGCTCACCGACGCGGTGGGGGCGATCACCACGATGCCCGCCACCCGCTGCTCGTGGTGCCGCTCCAGCGCCCGCGCGATGGACTCGCGGTCCGACGCGTTCACCCGGTGCGCGGTCACCACGAACCCCACCTCGGCCGCCGCCTGCTCGAACGCCGCCAGCAGCGAGATCGGGCCGTACAGGGTGGAGTTCTGCGCCACCACGCCGATCAGCTGCGACCGGCCCGTCACCAGGGCGCGAGCCACCCGGTTGGGCCGGTAGCCCAGTTGGTCGATCGCCGCCTGGACCCGCAGCCGCGTCTGCTCCCGGACGTACGGGTGCCGGTTGAGCACCCGCGACACCGTCTGGTGCGAGACGCCGGCCAGCCGGGCGACGTCCGACATCGCGGGCGCGCCGAAGGTCCTGTTGTCCACGAGCGTCCCTTCGGCGAGGTGTCCCGCGCGGGTCAGGCGGTGCCGCAGGGGGCGCCGTTGAGCGAGTACGAGGCGGGTTCGGCGGTGTTGCCGGTGTGGTTGGCCTGGAACCCGATGCTCACCGACGCCCCCGGCGCGATCGTGCCGTTGTACGACACGTTCCTCGCCGTCACCTGACCCGACGACGGCGAATACGTCGCGTTCCACCCCGACGTGATCGACTGCCCACCCGGCAACGTGAACACCAACGACCAACCCGAGATCGCCGCCGACCCCGTGTTCGTGATCGTGATCTCCGACGTCAACCCCGTGTTCCACGCGTTCACCGTGTTCACGACCCGACAGGACTCACCCGGCTGCGGAGTGGTCGTCGTGGTCGTGGTCGTCGTGGTGGTGGTGGTGGTGGTCGTGCCGGTGGGGTTGACCCGGTAGACCACCGTGCCGTGCGCGGGGACGCCGGCCGAGATGCTCCCGGAGGTCGTGCTCACCGCGTTCGTCCAGGCGTCGCGCAGGGTGAAGGAGGAACCGGTGAGACCGATCGCCGCCGCGGTCGTGCTCACCGTGGTGGTGGCGGAACCCTGGTTGAACAGGGCCACCGCGACACCGCCGTCGGCCAGCCGCTTGGCCAGCACGCGGCGCGTGCCGTCGTGGGAGATCTGCCGCGCCTGCAACGCCAGCGGGTCCTGGTTGATGGCGATCAGGTTGGCGTTCTTCAGGATGGTCGACGTGGCCGAGTTCATGTTCCGCAGGTCGTTGCCCGCGATGAGCGGCGAGGCCATGATCGACCACAGCGCGAAGTGGCTGCGCATCTCGGTGTCGGTCATGCCGCCGCGGCCGACCTCCATCATGTCCTGGTCGTTGAACGCGCCCGGCCCGGCGTAGGAGGCCAGCGGCACGGTCACGTCCACGATGTTCTGGATGCCCATCGGGTAGCCGTTGGTCTGCCCGGTGTTCCACGCGTTGGTGATGTCCTCGGTGGTGCGCCACATGTTCGCGACGTCGCCCCAGTTGCGCCGCGGGCCCGTCTTGTCGTGGATGCTGTTGGGGTTGATGCTGTAGACGATCGGCCGGCCCGTCGCCGCCAGCGCGTCGCGCATCTTCGCGAACGTCCGCACCTGGTCGTCGATCGTCCCGCTCGGGGAGCACCAGTCGTACTTCAGGTAGTCCACGCCCCACGCCGCGAACTGGCGGGCGTCCTGGGCCTCGTGGTTCAGGGCCCCGGTCGACCCGGGGTAGGAGTTGAAGTACTGCGCGCACGTCTCGGCCAGCGGCGCCTGGTAGATGCCGAACTTCAGGCCCTTGGCGTGGATGTAGTCGCCGAGCGCCTTCATGCCGCTCGGGAACCGGCTCGGGTCGCCCTGCAGGTTGCCCGCCGAGTCCCGGTTGGGGTTCATCCAGCAGTCGTCCACCACGACGTACTGGTAGCCGGCGTCGCGCATGCCGGAACTGACCATCGCGTCGGCCATCTGCTTGATCAACGTCTCGTTGATGTTGCAGCCGAACGTGTTCCACGAGTTCCAGCCCATCGGCGGGGTGCGCGCCACGCCGTTGTCCAGGGCCTGCGCGGGGTTCGCGTGCAGCACTACCGCCGTGCCGGCCGACGCCACCACGGCCGCGGCCAGGAGGTGGGCGACGCGCCGCCACCGGGTTGATCGTTCCATGGTCGCCGCGCCCCTTCGCTGTCCGAGTGACGTGCCCGAAACGCCGATCGCCAGCCAATGTAGCCACGCGCGGAACAACCGGTCAAAGCTAAAGATGTGATCGCTCACTTTAGCGAGAGGGCCATTTTCGTCAGTCGAACGGTATTCGACAAGGTCGGATAAGCCCAGCTCCCACCAGCACCACCGGCGCATTGCGCCAGTCAGCCCAACGGCGCTTTCCCACCATTGAACACGCATCTTGTGAGCGCGAACAATTGCGACATACCTCCTGCGGACCGGCGACCCCGGCCCGGTCGTCGCGCCGCCCGAGGTCCGACGGTCGCGGCGACACCCCGACGCGGTGGCCACCTTCGAAACGCCAACCCGCTCGCACCGACTGTTTCGAACGCTCAGGTGAGCGTTAACAAGGGCCGAACCACTACCCGACCGGATCGCACAGGTGTTCGATACCTCATGATAACCGCAGATGAGAAGCGCGCAACTGCGCCGTACTCCGTTCAGATCAATGAACGTTACCGCCATCGGAACCGGGCTTGTGAGCGCCAACACGAGGTGCCACACTGCACACGATCAGCCGATCCAACGCAACAACACTCGAAACTTTCGACGGGCGTGAACTCTCGTTCGCGTCCCCGGTCCGGGAGCCCGGACCACCGCGGTCCGCCCGCGTCCGCGCGCGGACCGCCGGCACGATCCCCGATCACCACCCGCCGGACACGCGGCGGGTGTCCCAGAAGGTGTGCACATGAAGCTGACAGCGAGGTCAGTGTCGCGAGCCGCACTCGTGACAGCCCTGGTCGCCGCCACCGGTAGCGCGGTGGTCCTCACCGCCACGTCGGCGTCGGCCGCGAGCACGCTCGGCGCGTCGGCCCAGCAGACCGGTCGGTACTTCGGCACCGCCGTCGCCGCGGGCAGGCTCGGCGACTCGACCTACACCGGCATCCTGAGCCGTGAGTTCGACATGGTCACGGCCGAGAACGAGATGAAGATCGACGCGACCGAGCCGAACCGGAACCAGTTCAGCTACGGCAACGCCGACCGCATCGTGAACCTCGCGCGCTCCCAGGGCAAGCGGGTGCGCGGGCACACGCTGGCGTGGCACTCGCAGCAGCCCGGCTGGATGCAGAGCCTGTCCGGTTCGGACCTCCGGTCGGCGATGCTGAACCACGTCACCAAGGTCGCCTCCTACTACGCCGGCAAGATCTACGCGTGGGACGTGGTGAACGAGGCGTTCCAGGACGGGAGTTCGGGCGCGCGGCGCGACTCGAACCTCCAGCGCACCGGCAACGACTGGATCGAGGCCGCGTTCCGGGCGGCGCGGGCGGCCGACCCGGCCGCGAAGCTCTGCTACAACGACTACAACACCGACGACTGGACCCACGCCAAGACCCAGGCCGTCTACCGGATGGTCCAGGACTTCAAGCAGCGCGGCGTGCCGATCGACTGCGTCGGCTTCCAGTCGCACTTCAACCCGCAGAGCCCGGTGCCGTCCAACTACCAGACGACGCTGCAGAACTTCGCCAACCTCGGCGTCGAGGTCCAGATCACCGAGCTGGACATCGAGGGCTCCGGCACGGCGCAGGCGCAGAACTACGAGCGCGTGGTGAAGGCGTGCCTGGCCGTCGCCCGGTGCGCGGGCATCACCGTGTGGGGCATCCGGGACACCGACTCGTGGCGCGCCTCGGGCACCCCGCTGCTGTTCGACGGCTCGGGCAACAAGAAGCCCGCCTACACCGCCGTCCTGAACGCGCTCAACGCGGCCCCGCCGTCGTCCACCACGACCACGACCAGCACCACGACGACCACCAGCACGACCACCACCACTTCCACCACGACGACGACCACGACGACCACCACCACGCCGGTTCCGGGTGGCTGCTCGGCCGCCGTGTCGGCGCTCGACCAGTGGAACGGCGGCTTCGTGGCCACGATCAGGGTCACGGCGGGTTCGTCGGCGGTCAACGGCTGGTCCGCGTCGCTGTCGCTGCCGTCCGGCCGGTCGATAGGCAACACCAGGAAAAGCAAACGCAGCGGCAAC
>NZ_JBHYXZ010000281.1:0-5128 GCF_042752395.1 Actinosynnema sp. NPDC059335
GACGAACCCCCCCCCGCGGCGCCGGACTCACCCCGCCCGGCGGCCCGCGGGGGGGGGGGGGGGGGGCACCCCCCCCCGCCCCCCCCACCGGCGCGTCCGGGGCCGCCCCGAACACCGCCACTCCACTGTGGACGTGCGCGGCGCCTCGCCCGAGCCGTCGAGGACCGCGCCGACGGGTTGTCGAACGTCGATTCGCCTGGGGCGGTCGAATGCGTTCGACGCGGTTCTCCCATACGAGATGCGGCCGTTGACGGGTGGTGGGCGTGGCGCGACCCTTCCGCCGGGAAGGGTTCCGGGGCGTTCGGCGGCGGTCGCCGTGCCGCTCGGCGGACGTGCCGCCGGACCGGGCCGTCCGGCCGGGCGTCCTCGCCCGACCCGGATCCGCCGACCCGACACGGGTTCCGCCGAGAACGACATGGGGTGTCGATGAAGACGTCTTCACGGAACCGCTACCCGGCGGTGGCGGCGGCGTTCCTCGCCGCGACGGCGGCCCTCGTGGCGCCGGGCGCGCAAGCCCAGGCCGCGCCGACGCCCGCGCCGTGCGCCGCGCCGCGGACCGACTCGGGCGCGACGGCCGCCGCCGCGCCGTTCACGGTGTGGCTGGCCGGCGACTCCACCATGGCCAACGGCAGCGGCGCCTGCCCGGTCGGCTGGGGCCGGGAGTTCGACCGCCTGTTCACCGACGACGTGACCGTCGTCAACAACGCCGTGGGCGGCCGGAGCATCCAGACCTGGCTCTACGAGTCCAACGTCAAGACCACCAAGGACGCCGCCGGCGAGTGCGAGGTCAGCCCCCGCACCTACGCCTCCCGCTGGGCGGGCATGCTCGCCGAAGACGGCATGCGGGCGGGCGACTGGCTGATCATCCAGTTCGGCATCAACGACGGCGACCCCAACTGCCCGCGGCACGTCGGCACCGCCCGCTACCGCGAACTGCTGTCCACGATGTCCCGGGAGGCCAAGGCGCGCGGCGTCAAACCCGTCTACGTCACGCCCGTCGCGGCGATCCGCTGCTCCGGCTCCACCGCCGTGGGCAACCGCGGGTTCGTGGCGGAGACGATCGCCCAGGCGCAGGCCGACCAGGTGCCCGTCATCGACCTGCACCAGCGCAGCGTCGCGCTCTACAACTCGCTGCGCCTGTGCCCCAACAACGGCGATTACGGCCAGGGCGCGGTCGGCGCGTTCTTCTGCGCCGACCACACCCACTTCGAGGCCGCCGGAGCCGCGCGCATCGCCGAGGTCGTCGCCCAGGCCCTGCGCGAGCAGGGCATCGCCCTCGCGTCGTCCCTGCGGCAGAACACGTCCGCCCACAGCCTGGTCGCGCAGCACAGCGGCAAGGCGGCGGACATCTCCGAGGCTTCCACGGCGGCCGGCGCGAGGCTCGTCCAGTGGGCCGCCACCGGCCGGGCCAACCAGCAGTTCGAGTTCCTCGACACCGGGGATGGCCACGTCCGCCTCAAGGCCCGGCACAGCGGCCTGGTCCTCCAGGTCTCCGGCAACGGCAGCGGCGCGGACATCACCCAGCAGCCCGACACCGGCGCGGCGAGCCAGCAGTGGCGCGTCGTCGACCACGGCGGCGACGTGATCAGCCTGATCAACCGGCAGTCCGGGCTGGCCATGGACGTGTGGGAGAAGTCGACCGCGGACGGCGCGCGGATCTCCCAGTACACCTACAACGGCAACCCGAACCAGCGCTTCAAGCGCGGCTGACCGGCACACCGCCACCCGCTCCCGGCGAGTGGACGGCTTCAGTTCACGCAGGCGGGATGAGAGGCTTCCGGCGGAACACCCGATCCAGTGAGGGGAACCGTCCGTTGGCTCAGAAGAGCGTCACCGTCGGTGAGCAGGAACTCGCGTACCGGGAATCGTCCGGCACCGGGCCGACCGTCGTGCTGGTGCACGGCAACTCGTCCTCCGGTCGCACGTGGCGCGCGCTCGTGGACGGCCCCTTCGGCGAGCGCTTCCGCTGCCTGGCCCTCGACCTGCCGGGCCACGGCGACTCCCCGCCCGCCCCGGCCCCGGAGGCTTACTCGCTGCCGGGTTACGCCGGCAACCTGGTCGACTTCATGGCGGCCACCGACGCCGCGGACGCCGTGGTGGTCGGCTGGAGCCTGGGCGGCCACATCGCGATCGAGGCCGCGCCGCGCCTGCCGGACGCCGCCGGGTTCGCGATCTTCGGCACGCCGCCCGTCAGCTCGCCCGCTCAGCTCGGGGAGGCGTTCCTGCCGAACCCGGCCGTGAACATCGGCTTCAGCCCGGAGGTGGACGAGGAGGCCGCGCGAGCCTACGCGACCAGCTTCGTGGCCCCCGGCTCGACCCACCCCGTCACGGGGTTCGTCGCCGACATCCTGGCCACGGACGGCGCGGCCCGTGCCGGTCTGGCGGCGAGCCTCGGCGAGGGCCGGTTCGCCGACGAGGTGGCGATCGTCGCCGGCCTCACCCGGCCGCTGGCCGTGCTGCACGGCGCGGACGAGCAGCTGGTCAGCCTGGACTACCTGCGCACGGTCCCCGTGCCGACGCTCTGGCGCGGCGAGGTGCGGATCCTGCCGGCCACCGGCCACGCGCCGCACGAGGAGGCGCCCGAGGTCTTCGCCGCCGTGCTGGCGGAGTTCCTCTCCGACCTGGGCTGACGCCGGTCGGGCGGTGATCACACCGAGCGGGCGGTGACGCGTTCGACGGCGGCGATCGCGGCGGCCGGGTCGTGTGGTTCGACGTCCAGGGCGCGGTGCATCGCCATGCCCTCGATCACGGCGTCGAGCAGGCGCGCGGTCAGGGGGTCGAAGTGCCGTTCCAGCGCCCGCCTGCTCGCCGCCATCCAGGCGTTGGTGAGGTCGCGGAAGGCGGGGTCGCGGGCGGCCAGCGTGTACAGCTCGTGGGTGAGCACGAGGTCGCGCGGACCGCCGGGCGGTTCGGCGGTGATGACCTCCGCCACGGCGCGCTTGGCCTCCTCGACGTCCCGGGCGGCCGCCATCCGCCGCTCGAACCCCTCGGCCGCGGCGGCGGCGAACCGGCCGAACGCCTCGCGCAGCAGCTCCCGCATCCCGGTGAAGTGGTAGGTCATCGAGCCCAGCGGCACCCCGGCCGCCGCCGCGATCGTCCGGTGCGACGCGCCGGCCACCCCGACCTCGGCGACGACGTCGAGGCAGGCGTCGACGATCCGGTCCCGCCGCCCCGGGTCGGGTCGCCGGACCGTCACTCCCCGATCTCCCGCACCACGCGGGCCGGGTTGCCCACCGCGACCACGTTCGCCGGGATGTCGCGGGTCACCACCGCGCCCGCGCCGATCACGCTGTTGTCGCCGATCGTCACGCCGGGGCAGACCACCACGCCGCCGCCGAGCCACACGTTGTCGCCGATCACGATCGGCCGGGCCGCCTCCAGCTTGTCCCGCCGCGGCCCCGGCTCGACCGGGTGGGTCGGCGTGAGCAGCTGGACCCCCGGCCCGATCTGGCAGTCCTCGCCGATGGTGATCGCCGCGACGTCCAGCGCGGTGAGGTTGAAGTTGACGAACGTCCGCGCGCCGATGCGGATGTTCTCCCCGTAGTCCACGAACAACGGCGGTCGCACCACCACGCCCTCGCCGACCTCGCCGAGGACCTCCGCGAGCAGCCGCCGCGCCTCCTCGAACCGGCCCGCGGCGCACGCCACCCGGTAGTCCTCCAGCAGCGCCGCGGCCCGCTGCGCGATCCGGGCGCTGTCGGGGTCGTCGGCGATGTAGAGGTCGCCGGCCAGCATCCGCTCCCGGTTGGTCCTGTCGTCGCCCGCGAAGTAGTCGACCGCCATGTGTACGACCGTACACCTGAGGGGCCTCGACCGGCTCGGCGGCGCGACAGTCCGGCCGGCGGCCCTGCACGGCGGTGCGACCGGCCGAGGCCGGCGGGCCAGCACGGCGGTGCGACCGGCCGAGGTCGGCCCGTCGCACCGGCTCCCCTGGATCAGTCGCCCGGTCGCACCGCCTCCCCCGCGTCAGTCGCCGAGCCGGCGCAGCCACTCCCCCACCACCGAACGGGTCGCGGGCGTGGCGTGGACCCACCCCTGGCCCCGGTTGTCGGTGTAGCGGACCACCAGCCAGCGGCCGTCCGGGCAGTCGAGCGTGGTGACGAACGACCCCGCGCGCCGGCGTCGCCCGTACCGGTCACGCCGGGCCGCGTACAGCTTCGCCACGCCGGTGCGCGGCCGTTGCACCAGCGCGGCCAGCGCCCGCGAGCCGCGCGCCTCCTCGGCCCGCGCGTTGATCGACACGCCGCGACCGGCCGGCACGTCCGGCAGGCACGCCGCCAGGGTCTCCGACGGGTCGCCCCGCAGCACGTCGATCCGCACGTGACCGTTGTCCCGCACCGCGAAGACCCCGTGCCGCCCCGCCGTGGCGACCACGACCGGCAGGGTGACCTCGCGGTTGAACGCGATCCAGCCGAAGCACTCGGAGTCCGCGTACGCGAGCACCCGCAACGCCTCCAGCGTGTCGTCCACCCGCACGCCCTCGCGGTGCAGCTCCCGCTCCACCTCCAGGACGTCGGCCTCGGCGGGCGGCACGTGCAGGACGGTGTGGTGCTCGCCGAGGTCGTCGTGGTGCCACAGCACGTCGAACGCCGTGTCGGACAGCACCACCGGCCCGCGCAACATCAGTCCTCCCCGATCACGGGCGCGACGCCGCCGGGCAGCCGGCCGACGAGCGCGTCCGCGTCCTCGTCCAGGTACACGGTGCGCCGGTGCTCCCGGTCGTCCTCGTCCCGCGTGGCCGGCGCGTGCGGCGCGAAACCGCCCATGCCGGCCACGCCCGCGCCGACCCGGCCCGCCGCGCCGCGCGCCCCGGCCGGGGCGTTCCCCGGCGTCCGGCCGAGCACGGCGGAGCGGTCGCCGGCGTCCAGGGAACCCCTCTGACCCCTGGTGCCGGTCGGGTCGCCGATGCCGATCCCACCCGGCAGCACCGGCGCGACACCGCCGCCGCCGGACAGGTGGTCGCCCTTCGGGACCTTCGACGTGTGCCCGGTGTCCCGGCCCGCCGGCGGACGGGTCGCCGGCGGCAGACCGCCCGGCACACCGGGGGCCCGCTCGGCGACCCCCGTGCGCTGGCCCGGCGGCCCCGGCGCGGGGGGGGCCGCCCCCGCCGGTGCGGCCGGTCGGCGCG